>NZ_JAJEPW010000129.1:0-2436 GCF_020687045.1 Brotocaccenecus cirricatena | reverse complement strand
AACCGTCAGGGAATTGTAATTGATGGTGAAGGTTCAAAGGTTATTTGCAAAGACTAATTTGAAAATTCCAGTTTGTCGATCTACGGCAGCCTTTCAATAGGCTGCCGTATTCGCTTTTCGGAAGATTTTCATTTGCACATTTGCCATGATGAGCATCTGCGGATACAATGGAGGCAGAGAGGAATGGAGGTGCTGCAAATGTTCCGCCGTAAAGCAGAGACACGAATGGTTGAGCTGTCCCCTGACGAGGCGCGGCTGTTGCGGGGAGCGCTTCTTGCTTTTCGCAACAAGCTTCTTTCTGCCGGAAAACCGACAGAGGATGTGAACGAGCTGATTATCAAGGTGATGAAATGAGGTAGAGGAATTTCATGCCTTCTCCCAAGAATGCTCGAGACTTTTCGAGATTTGTTGTAAAAAATTGAACTTCTATCTTGACAACTATATAATCAGGAGTATAATGATATGATTTATGCTAGATCATAAATGGGAGGCGTGGGAGAAAAAGGAGAATGTTATGGCCTATGAAATTGTTTGTGAATCCGAATCGAAGCGATATCGTTCCGATTGCGCCTCCGTTCTGACTAAGACTTGTGAGATACTAAAGAGCAAGAATATTATTGCTCAGTTTTCGCTTGTCGGAAGCGGTGCAAAAAACTTGATAACAAGGAATGGAAATGGACCTTACGATCTTGACTACAACCTCGTTGTCATAAAAGCGGACGAAAGATATTGGAAAAACTTACGGCTACTAAAAGATACAGTTCGGAATGCGCTTAATAAGGCTGAGAGAAAGGATTTCTTTTCGGATGCTATGGATTCAAGATCCTGCTTAACCACGCTTTTACATTTCAATGATTCGCCAAATGTTGAATTCAGCTTCGATGTTGCAATTCTAACTAAAAATCGCAACGGAGATTATATGAGACTCATTCATAATAAAAACGCTTTCTGTGTTGGCTACGATCAATACACATGGAATGAAGTCCCAAAATCTCACGATGTAAAGGAAAAAGCCGATGCAATAAAAGCAGAGGGACTATGGCAAGAGGCCAGAGATAGGTATGTTGAGTTGAAGAGCATGTATCTTTCTCGCCAAGACAACACACATCCTTCTTTTATCGTATATGTTGAAGCGGTCAACGAAATCTATTACAAATACTTCAGATAAGGAGATGTTCTGATGGGAAAACACTTTTTTGACTTTGAAGACGGAGATTTTGCTTTTTCGATTTCAGATAATATGGCAATGGATTCTGACGGTGACCTTATGATGAGAATGGGTAACAATATGGCAATGGATATGGATACCGGTGATATTCACATGATCTCATCTTGGCCAAACGACGATGATGAAGATGAATAACTAACCATATTGCATATCTGAAAGAACAATGAAGCCTCCGTATTATTGTGGCCATCGCAAGAATACGGAGGCTTTTTATGGCATTCAAAGACACAACAGAAAGGAACGCAATGAATTACTATATTTCTGATTTGCATATCGGGCATGAAAATATTCTGCGGTTTGATAACAGGCCATTTGCGGATGTCAATGAGATGAATAACAAGCTCATAGAAAACTGGAACGCCAGAGTACGCAGCGATGACACGGTATACATTCTTGGCGATTTCATCTGGGCAAAGGAAAGCGAGTGGCCGTCTATTGTTGGTTCGCTTGGCGGCAACAAGGTGCTGATACGGGGCAATCACGATCCCAAGCAATTCAGCGCTTCCACAAAGCGTATGTTCCAAGAAATTACGGACTTGAAGGAAATCAAGGACAGCGGCAAGCATGTTGTGATGTGTCATTATCCGATTCCCTTCTTCCGTGCCAGCTTCGCTTCGACAGCGTTCATGCTCTACGGGCATGTCCATCAGACGATTGAATATGAGTATATCGCAAAGCTGCGCCGTGAGGTAAAGGCAAATTCCACCGGTTACGGCACGCCGAACGGTAACTTCATCAATGTCGGTTGCATGATGCCGTATATGGATTACACGCCAAGAACGCTGGATGAGATTATAGAAGGAGATGCAAGGTACCATGAAGAAAATCCCGACGCTCTTTGATGGGGGGAATAACAAGTGCCGTCTGCTCAGTCGCCTGATTTGAAATCGGGCGACTTTTACATGAATGGTGAAAGCCTGTGCAGACACGCATAATTGCTGCCCATATAGGCTAAAATACAAGTGTATCGTATTTTAGCCTAAAATCTATTGATTTCTCCTCTCACGTAGGCTATAATAAAGGTGCATCGTATTTTAGCCTAAAGGAGGCAGGGCAATGTATATTGAGAGGCAGCTTGAAAAGAAGTTTATAGCGGTAAGCGAGGAGTATGCTTGTGTGCTGCTGACCGGCCCGCGTCAGGTGGGAAAATCCACCATGCTGCGGCATCTGATGGAGGGGACGGCACGAGCCGAGGTTTCGCTGGACGA
>NZ_JAJEPW010000128.1:0-2448 GCF_020687045.1 Brotocaccenecus cirricatena | reverse complement strand
AGCAGGTCGTAGGGTAGGGTAAAGGCGCCTTGCCGCCGTTGGCGGTAGGTTTCCTACACCCTCCCTCGGAACCGGACTTACTCCTCTCGAAGTATCCGGCTCCCCATTAGTAATTAACGTATTGATTAGTGTCTGTGTATTCTTTCATGGCACTTGCTACAAACAACAAGCGTTTTCCGCCGCTTCTTTTTCATCACGGTTTCCCAATCAGAATTACCCAATTCGTTTAAGTTCCGTATAACGTGAACCTCATACAAATCGGCTTCTTTACACCCACATAGTTCACAAACTCTGGCATTGAGCCGTTGTCTAATAGTGGTTTTCCAGCTGAATTTCTTTCTCTGATAAATGATGTCACTCGCTTCGCCACGCTTACAATCTGCGATTTTAACAGGGCGAACACGTTTTGTTCCTGCTTTAGTTTCATAAGGGACAGACCATGTTTTCCCGTCTTTATACTGGCGAATGATTTTGCGGATACTGGTTTTGTGCTTATTAGCAATCGTCTTTAAGCAACTGTACTCCATAAGATAGCAGAAGTAGTCCAGCGTGTGATAATCACAAGCCAGATTGTAATAGTTGCATAATCCTCTTGCTTCGGCATTGTACTGTTCCACAATCTCATAATCCGCAAGGTTGAGAAGTCCGGCTCGGTGTATCGGCTGAAACTCCCCGTTTTCCTTTTGGCGAATGACTTTCTTTGCAAACATGAATTTCTCAATCTTTTCCGTATGGGGAACAGACAGGGCAACTTTCATGTGCAGGGTACGGGATTTTCTCCACGTTCCGTTTTTCATTCTGTGACCTTTGACTTCCTGATTTCTGCGGACGCAAATATCATATCCAATGAAACGGACTTTTTCGGAGCTGTGCGTTATCAGCGTCTTTTCCTCGCTTAGAGTTAATTTCAGCTCTGTGCTTAGAAATTCAGCGATTTCGGCTTTCAAGTCCTCACATTCCGCTTTTGTGCCGCACACACCTGCCAGCCAATCGTCCGCATAACGGACAAAAGTGAACTTCTTGTTGTCGGCAGGTTTGCAGGGCAGATTTCTCATAGCTTCCTTCTGTGCCCTATGCTGGTCAATCAGTTCTTGTCTTGCCGCTTCATCAGCGGTATGGTCAATCCAATAAGACAGTCTTTTTAATTCTTTGCTTGCCGCATGATATTCCGGTGTCTGATATGCAGACCTCGGCTTATCAAAGCGTTCTGCGATTTCCCGAAACTTCTTGTCCAGCTCATTCAGATAGATATTTGCAAGTATTGGAGAACAGATACCACCCTGCGGGGAACCGCTGTAAGTGGCGTTGTATTTCCAATTCTCGATATACCCAGCTTTCAAAAACTGGCGAATGATGTTCAGAAAACGACTGTCCTTGATTTTCCTGCTCAAAATATCAATCAATTTTTCGTGATTGATGTTATCAAAACAACCTTGTATATCGCCCTCGATAAACCAGACCACGCCTGTGAAGTCAGAAGAAATCTGACGGAGTGCGGTATGACAGCTTTTACCCGGTCTGAAACCGTGGGAGTGGCTGTCAAAGACAGGTTCATAGATAGCTTCTAAAATCATTCTGACAACTTCTTGCAGGAGCTTGTCATGGAAAGACGGGATACCCAGCGGACGGAGCTTTCCGTTTTTCTTTGGAATATACTCACGCCTTACAGGATTGGCTTTGTAGGTTCCGTCCTTTAGTGACTGGATTAACTCTTTTACATAGAAGTCACTGAAACCGTCTGCGGTATCGTTGTCGATACCCTGTGTTGTTGCACCTTTGTTTGCATAAAGTTTCTGATAGGCGGCGTAGTAAATATCTTCACGAAGTAAGTATCTGTAAAGTCTTGTGAATACGCCGTCTTTGTGTTCGCTGGAACACTTTTCAATACGCTCTAAAATTTCAGATGTTGGTTTCATTGAGGTTTCTCCTCCCTTTCATTCTTACATTTTAGATGTTACTAACTGGCTCCCTTCGCCATGTAAGGGTCGTTATCCCTCTCGGACTACTATGGAGCCTCCGTTACCATATCCGGCAAATGAGCCAGACTTAGGCAATCCCCAGTTAGCACTGTGCATAGGTTAGTGAAGATTGTCGGATATGCTTTCGGTTCGTTGTGACGTGTTCTCACGCCTGTTTCATAACGTGTTGGCAGTTGTCCCGCCGTGAAAGATGACGTGACAGCGTTATGACATGGGTTTCAGGACTTTTCCCACACCTGCAAAAAACAGGAACTGGAACCTTACATTCGATAAACCCAATCTTATCCTCATATCTTCTTAACATTAGAAAACAGTCGCACCTAAGTCCTTTGGTGACTATTCCTTTTTCTGCCATGCGCTGTTCCCGTAAAGGATTTCTCCTTAGTCGGTAAGGCAGATTGTTTCGCACACTGCCGTGTGCGGCAGTACCTTAGACTGCTTTGCACAGCGCCCTATCTGGGCGCACTTT
>NZ_JAJEPW010000127.1:0-2538 GCF_020687045.1 Brotocaccenecus cirricatena | reverse complement strand
GGCTTTCGCCGCCCGCACCCGGGAATTATGGCGATTTTATTCCGTCACGGGGACAGGTTTGATAGACTGGTATTCACGGCAACCGGAAGCCGTGCAACCGGTAAAGCCACTTTTGCGGTCAGTAATATACAAACACTCCTTGCAGCGGTATATTTTTACATACATATGCTTGGCTGGATTGCTTGAGGAGTGGTCACTGCTATATTCTGACCGCTCATGATGTCCACTCGAAAGTGTGGAGTTTGCTGCAACTCCGACTTTTGTTCCGCATTTGGAGCACTGCAGTAAATCGCCTTTGTTCCACTGATGCCCCATAGATGTAATATTATCATACCAAACATACGTTCCGACAATAACGCGTTTGAACGAGTGATTGCAGGTTCCTGCCGCAAATGCGGGAACCATCAAGGAAAGGGACATCATCAGTGCCAAGGTCAAGCAGAGGAAAATCTTCGCCAATTTTTTCATGACAGGGTTTGCTCCTTTCGATTTTTGTCTTTTGAATCATTCGCTGCGGGTAGGGACGCTTCTTACTGCATGGGCCTCACCTCCGTACAATCAGACTTTTTCAACCAGTATAGGTTTTTCTGATTGTCTCTGAGCGCTGCCACTGACCGGCCACGGACCAGGTTATAGACATAGTATACTCGGCGCCCTTCACGGCTTTAACCTGCTCAGTGATAGAGGCGCTGCCTTTTCCCTGGTCTGTCCAGGCTCCCACAACATCCCACCCTTTGTACAGCGTAACATTGACTACAACCTTGTCTGTGCTGTAATCTGCTGTACAAGTTACATCACAAACAGCGAAGCCGTTCTTAAACGTTAGTTGGAATAGACTATCTGGCACGCGTCTTTGTGATGCATAGGATGTTGTAATTACTCCTGACAGTATAGCCAGTATCAGGAGAATAGAACTGCATTTTTGATTCATGTGAAGCCCTCCGTTTTTATCTTTGCTATATTAACGAAGCAGACCCCCAGAATCTTACAGCAAAATTTTACATTTTTTCAATTTGTGGAATTGCACAAAGAAACGCTCTCCGCCATGGCGATTATGACGGACTCATCCACATTTGCGTGGATAGAGAACATCAGGTTCTGTGCCGTGTCAAACCAGATAATGACGTTGTCTGACTCCGAGCTTTGGGGCAGGATCAGCTTGCCGCTCATGCCGGATACCGTGATATCCTTTACCGTATCCGACTCGGCGATACCCACGCTGGAAGCTGTGCCGTCCTGCATATAGAGATAGGAGAAACGAATCCACTGCTTTCCGGTGCACTCATAGGTCACCCGGACGTTCCAGTCTGCCTCCGCCCGCTCCGTTTCCGTATAGCCCTCCGGCAGGGCGGCGATCCGGTATTGGGGCAGAGCCTGGGCGGGGCCATCGCCATGATAGCGGAACTCCACCCGGCGGCCATTCTGCTCCATGGTCCAGCGGACGATATCCGCCCGGGCCTTGGGGCTGACGGCCAGCACCATGGCCGCCGACAGCGACAGCATCAGCAGCACCACCGCCGCCCGCCGGGCCACGGTGCGCCAGGGGTAGGGGTTTCGCAGCCGGAACCACAGCAGCGGGTCCCGCAGCATCTCCCGCATACGGCGGCGGTGCCCCTCGGACAGCGGCACTTCCGTCTCCTGCGGCGTCTGCGCCTCCTGATCCGCCGCGTCCAGCAGCGCCCGGCGCAGCATCCGGTCCAGTTCCTGATCAGTCATGGTTCGATCCCCTCCTCCTCAAAAATTTTCCGCAGCAGCGCCCGCCCCCGGGACAGCCGGGTGTTCACGGCGCTCTCCGTCAGGCCCAGCCGCCGGGCGATCTCCGCCGTGGACCAGCCCAGCACCAGCTTCATCTCCAGGGCGGCCCGATAAGTGTCCGGCAGCCGGGCGAACAGCTGCACCATGGACGAATACGCCGGCAGGTCCCGGCTTTGCCCGGCAAAATCCGCCCAGCCCTCCTCCAGCGGCAGGTGGCAGCGCCGCCTGCGCAGAATGGTGATGGCCTCGTTCCTCACTATAATAACGAGCCAGCCCCCCAAATCCTTACAAGGAATTTCATCAATTCTTGAAAAATTTTCAATCACCCGCAGAAACGCCTCCTGCACGGCCTCCTCCGCGTCGTGGGGGTCATGCAGCACGGCCAGGGCTGTCCGCTCCATCACCCGGTGATACCGGCGGTACAGCTCCCGGAACTGTTTCTTGTCCCCGTCGCTTTCCAGCGCGGCCAGATATAGCGAAAGCACGGCGTCCGTCACCCCCCTTGCCCGTGTCCGGGCCGGTTTTTCCGCCTATTATACCACATTCCGCCTCCGTACTCAATCCCCCGCCCGTCGGCCTACACCGCGTCAAAAAAGCCGCTGCGGACCCGCAGCGGCATAAGCGATCTCTGATATGGATATAAAATAAGTCGGAGCAAGCGATACAGAAGATTACTCCGACATAGTGCCGGCGGCGACACAGAATCGATACGGCAAAAGAAAGAAAAAAACCCAAATCGAAGCCCAGCGCAGCGGGTTCGATTTGGAAAGGAGGAGCAGCGGC
>NZ_JAJEPW010000126.1:0-2571 GCF_020687045.1 Brotocaccenecus cirricatena | reverse complement strand
TGTTATACTCTTACTCATGAGGAATATGGTCTCCTTTCGGAAAGTTTGGTGTGGTAGCTTAACTTTAACACATGAGGCCCTATTCCTCATACCCTTTTTATTCAATTGTCCAAGATGTATTGTAGTCCTACATACGAGAGCCAAACAATGTGTAAGTTATAGGTTGATTTTTACCTATATGCGGGTATAATATAGGGATGAGCAAAACAAGTCCTAAAACAAAAGGGCGAAGAGAGCGAAAAAGCGGGGATTACCCGACCAAGAGAAAAAGCGCATAAAACCAGGCCCGGAGGAAAACCGAGCGAAAAAAGCCGTATGAGGGGGCGCTTTAAGCACCTCGCCGGAATGATTTGGATGCGCGGTAGGAGTGAGAGCCGGACAAAACGGCGGCCAGCGCAACCGCCAGAGCGGAGATATGAGCCAGTGTATTGAGGTTCACCGCGCTGGCGCCGTTGCGCACCCACAGCCGTTCCTGACCTGTGGATTTGAAGCGGGAATTGTAACGCTCACACTCCGTCCGCAGGGCGTAAATCCGCTTAAAATAGAGGCAGCTGCGGTCAATGGAAAGTCTGTAATCATCGGGAACGGTCTTGTATTTCGTGCAGCCCCGGTTTTTCTTTCCGTTGTTCCAATGCTTGTGGCTGCAGGGACACGCGCCCGTTTTGGACTGACGGAAGGGGCAGCAGTATTTCTGGCGGGTACGCCCATTGTCGGTGATTTTTCCGTCCTTGTGCATAGCCAGCCCGGCCTCGCAGACCGGATTACCGGCAGAAAGAGCCTTTGAGTCTTTCGTGCCGCGTGGATTGAGGGGGATAAAAACCTCCCCATCATAGACCGTTTTTACCGTATTGTAGATACTTTTCGCATCGTAGCCCTTGTCGGCAAGGAAAGCGCATTCTTTCAAAGAAATCGTCTGATCCGCGGACGCGAGGATCTCAGCGGCGACGGAGGAATCGGCGATATTGCCCGGTGTGGTCAACTCGTAGAGCGGCAGCCCGGAGATGCAGTCCACCAGCACATGACTTTTATAGCCCCAGTAGAAATCATACCGCCGCTCATTGTGCTGGTTGGAGGCCGAGTGGACGCCCAGGGCGCAGTCCGGGTCGCTTTTCGGGTGGTTTTCCTTGGAGAACTTGCTTTTTGCAAAGGATTTCGGGTTGTTCTGCTTGGTGTTTGCCATGACGGGCGTGGAATCCAGACCGATGAAGGATGCGTCCACGATCCCCAATTCGTACAGTTGCCGCACCAGGCCGGTCATGACCGCTTTCAACGCACCGTTGCCCAACTGCCGTAGGAAACGGTCATACGTCCAGTAGGACGGCAGCGGCTCCATAATATTGAAGCCGCAGTAATGGGCAATGAGTCGGTTGTTGTCCAGATAATCCATCAAATCTGTGATCTGTGAGAAACCCTCGCATTTCATAACGATAAAAGCACAGACCATGGCTTCCTTCGGAAATCCGCGCCGCCTGGTTGCCGCTCTGGGCAGCGTGAAGTCCACGCTGCTGAAAAGCTTGTAGTAGAACATGGCGGCGCTTGGGATGTAAACAGCGTGACATCCTGAATGATTTCCTGTCGGTAGATAGCGGCCAGCCCCTTTCTGGTTGGTTTTCTCTCAAATCAATTTTACCAAAAAGGGGCTCCGCTTTCTATACCATTTGAGTGATTTTCAGCTTCAGCCATGGCCGAGAGCCATTGCAATTACTACTCTTTTGGAGTTTTGCTCATGGCTGGGTATAATAAACATAGGAGGTGTTCACGATGACCATTGATACAAAGACGATCGTTTCGGTCACCGAAGCGAATCAGAACTTCTCGCGGGTAACGCGCATTGCCGAGAAGAACGGGCAGGCGGTGATTTTCAAGAACAATAAGCCCAAGTATATGCTGGTGGATCTGGATGTGTCCCCCATGATCGATATGACCGATGATGAGAAGATCGACGTTGTGGCGGCGCGCATCCTGAAAAAGTACAAGCCCGCATTTATGGAGCTGGCGAAATGATCAAGTTTTCGAAAGATAAGGTGTTGCTCCTCCACAGGCTCATCGCCGAGGAAACAGGCGGCAGCATTGGTGTCCGGGATGAAACCCTGTTGGATTCCGCATTGGAGAATGCCTTTGCCGGCTTCGGCGGGCAGGAGTTCTATCCGACCAAGGAGGAAAAGGGCGCACGGCTCGGCTATACGCTCATCTCCAACCACGCTTTTGTGGACGGCAACAAGCGCATCGGCATGTACGTTATGCTGACGTTTCTGGAAGTGAACGGGATACACGTGGAGTGTACCAACGAGGAGGTTGTGGAGGCCGGATTATCCGTCGCCTCCGGCACAATGGACTATGAAGCGCTTCTCCAATGGGTGCGCGACCACAGGATTTGACTGTTTTGAAGGGAGTTGACAGGCGGCACGCCTATTCTTTGGTTACAGCGGGGTCATTTCTGCGCCGTTGCAGGGCTTGACCCAAACAGTGACCCAAACACGAAAAAAAGCAGGTGGATACAGGCGGACACAATGGATGCCCCACCGAGCCGAAAGTATGCAAAAGCGCCGGAAAGCGTTGTGCCGCAACGCT
>NZ_JAJEPW010000125.1:0-2631 GCF_020687045.1 Brotocaccenecus cirricatena | reverse complement strand
CCCCGGCAGGTCCTGGAGGACCTGCACGCCGCCGAGACCGGCCTTTCCGGCCGGGAGGCGGAGACCCGCCTGGGGCAGTACGGCCCCAACCGTCTGCGGGAGGCCCCCAAGGCCACCCTGCTTCAGCGTTTTCTGCAGCAGCTGAAGGACCCCATGCTGCTGATCCTCATGGCCGCCGCCGCCGTGTCCGCCGTCACCAACTACCTGTCCCATGAGCCCTTCACCGAGGTGCTGATCATCCTGGCGGTGGTGCTGCTGAACGCCGTTCTGGGCGTGGTCCAGGAGAGCAAGGCCGAGGCCGCCATCGAGGCTCTGCAAACCATGACCGCCGCCACCAGCAAGGTCCTGCGGGGCGGCTCCGTCACGGAGCTGGAGAGCAGCCGCCTGGTACCCGGCGATATCGTCCTGCTGGAGGCCGGGGACGCGGTCCCCGCCGACGGACGGCTGCTGGCCTGTGCCTCCCTGCAAATTGAGGAGGCCGCCCTCACCGGCGAAAGCGTCCCCTCCGCCAAGTCCCCGGAGGCCCTTACCGGCGAGGTGACCCTGGGCGACCGCCGCAACATGGCCTATATGGGCTCCACCGTGGCCTACGGCCGGGGCCGCATGGTGGTCACCGCCACCGGCATGGACACGGAGATGGGCAAGATCGCCGGCGTCCTGGCCCGGACGGAGCAGGAGGAGACGCCGCTGCAAAAGAAGCTGACCCAGCTGGGCAAGACCCTGTCCTGGCTGGTGCTGGGCATCTGCGTGTTCATCTTCGTGTTTGACCTGATCGTGGCCGGGGACTTCTCCCTGTCCGGCATCCTGGAGACCTTCATGGTGGCCGTGTCCCTGGCGGTGGCCGCCATTCCCGAGGGCCTGGCCACGGTGGTAACGGTGGTGCTCAGCATCGGCGTCACCCGCATGAGCCGCCGCAATGCCGTGATCCGCCGCCTGACGGCGGTGGAGACCCTGGGCTGTACCCAGGTGATCTGTTCCGACAAAACCGGCACCCTGACCCAGAACAAGATGACCGTGGTGGACCACACCGGGGACACCGCCCTGCTGGCCTCCGCCATGGCCCTGTGCAGTGACGCCGTCCTGAACCCCGACGGCTCCGTCCAGGGAGAGCCTACGGAGGCGGCCCTGGTATCCTTCGCCGCAGAAAATCAACTGCCCAAGCCCCAATTGGAGCAGGAGCGCCCCCGCATCGGCGAGGCCCCCTTCGACTCCGGCCGCAAGATGATGTCCACCATTCACCGGACCCCCCGGGGCGTGGTGCAGTATACCAAGGGCGCGCCGGATCAGGTGCTGGCCCGCTGCACCCACTATTGGGAGGGCGGACAAGCCCTGCCCATGACCGATGACCGCCGCCGGGAAATTCTGGCGGATAACCACCGCATGGCCGCCCAGGCCCTGCGGGTGCTGGCCGCCGCCAGCCGCCCCTGGCCCGATGGTGCGCCGGAGGATCAGTCCCCCGCCCACCTGGAGGAGGCCCTCTGCTTCATCGGCCTTACCGGCATGATCGACCCGGTGCGGCCCCAGGTGAAGCCCGCCATTGAGGAGTGCCGCCAGGCGGGCATCCGCCCGGTGATGATCACCGGCGACCACCAGGACACCGCCGTGGCCATCGCCCGCCAGCTGGGCATTCTCTCCGACCCCTCCCAGGCCATCACCGGCGCGGCGCTGGATGCCCTCAGCGATGAGGAGCTTACTCAAAACGTGGACCGCTACAGCGTCTATGCCCGGGTCCAGCCGGAGCACAAGGTCCGCATCGTCAGCGCCTGGCGCCGCCGGGGAGCCGTCACCGCCATGACCGGCGACGGCGTCAACGACGCCCCCTCCATCAAGTCCGCCGATATCGGCATCGGCATGGGCATCACCGGCACCGACGTCACCAAAAACGTGGCGGACATGGTCCTCTCCGACGACAACTTCGCCACCATCGTGGGAGCCGTGGCCGAGGGCCGCCGCATTTACGACAACATCCGCAAGGCCATCGGCTTCCTGCTGGCCAGCAACATGAGCGAGGTGCTGGGGGTGTTCTTCTCCGCCCTGCTGGGCTTCACCCTCCTCAACCCCGTCCACCTGCTGTTCATCAACCTCATCACCGACTGCTTCCCGGCCCTGGCCCTGGGCATGGAGCGCCCGGAGCCGGACATCATGCGCCGCCCGCCCCGCTCCGCCAAGGACGGCATCTTCTCCGGCGGCCTGGGCTTCGACATCGCCTATCAGGGCATCCTCATCACCGTCATCACCATGGCCTCCTACATCATCGGCCACTGCATGGAGGCGGGATGCTTTGAAATGCCCCGGGGCGTCTCCCCCCACGGCATGACCATGGCCTTTTTGACCATGAGCATGTGCGAGATTTTCCACAGCTTCAATATGCGCTCCCAGCGGCGCAGTGTGTTCACCCTCCGGGGCCACAACAAGGTCCTCTGGGCCGCCATGCTGGGCTCCCTGGTGCTGACCACCGTGGTGCTGGAGGTGCCGCCCATCGCCAACGCCTTCGGCTTCACCCCCGTCAGCTGGACGGAGTACGGCATCGCCCTGGCCCTGGCGGTGCTGGTGATCCCCATTGTGGAGCTGGTGAAGCTCATCCAGCGCAGACTGGGCAAGTAAACAAAACCGGCTCCGGCGCATCGCGCC
>NZ_JAJEPW010000124.1:0-2638 GCF_020687045.1 Brotocaccenecus cirricatena | reverse complement strand
CTCACGGCATACGAGAGCCTTTGGCGCAGGATGGTCTGGAAATGCGGGAACGACGGTTTTGACTTTCAAAGCGTCCGGCTCGGAGGAATCGAGCCGGAGCTATACAGCGTCTACCAGGCGGCGAAGGCCATTGCGATCGGCTGCTGCAATATTACTCTCGCAGACCTTGCGTCTCCGGAACTGGTCACAGATGAGGCGTTCCACCTGATTACCGGCGCACTGCTGATGGCCAAGTACGGAGATGCGGTTTTGAATTTGGAAAAAGGAGTGAATGAAACATGATAATTCAAGCGGTGCTTGGTAATCCGCATCACCCGGAATACGGCGTGGCGACCATCCCGTTCCCTATCCCGCATGACCAGTACGCACACTGCATGGAATTGCTGGAGGCGCTGGAGATTGGCGACGCGGTCAAAGCCGACTGCCAGGTGCAGGAGATCAACAGCTTTTACTCTGTGCTCAAGCGCATGGAGATGCTCACGGTCAATGTGGAGGAGCTGAACTACCTTGTCAAACGGCTGGATAGCTTTGATACTGGCGAAGCCGCACAGTTTCAGGCGATGGCGCACAAGCTGGAGCTTTTCGAGCTGAAGGATCTCATCAACCTGACCTTCTGCTGCCAACAGGCCACGGTCATTACTGACTTTTCCGACCTCGCCGCCATCGGCCGCGACCACTACATGAACCTGCACGGCGGCAGCGCAAGCGTGGATGAGCTGAACAAACTGGATGGCGAGGAAACCGCACGGCGGCTCATCGAGAGCGGCAGCGGCACAATTACTCCCTACGGCGTGGTTTACGTCAACGGCATGAAGTTAGAGCAGGTCTACGATGGCCGGTTCTTCCCCTGCTATTACTATGAGCCGAATGCCATCACCGTTGCGGTGACCTCCAAAGCCGAGCCGGAGGACACAGAACACATCACATGGCTGTACCTCCCCATGGTGCAGGAGGAGATCGACCGTGCCCTCCTTCGCGGGGGCATCGCTGACCCTGCGGATGCCCGCCTTTGGCTGGAAGATACTCAACTGATGGATGAAGTGGATGTTCTGCTGGACATGGAACGGGAAACCCTCTCCGACCTCAATGAACTGGCAGAGGCGACGGATGGGTTGTCAAAAGCGGATATGGAAAAGCTGGGCGCCGTGGTCATACTGGCAGAGCCAAAGTCCGCGGCGCAGATCAAAAATCTTGCGGAAAGCCTCGACCTCTTTGACTTTGCCCCCGGTGCGCATACGCCAGAGGAGTGCGGCAAGTACATGATCCGTCAGTCCGGTCATTTCGACTATGACGAAAACCTCGACGCTTTTTATGACTATGAAAAGTACGGCACGGAACGCATGAATGAGGAGGACGGAATGTTCACCGACCGGGGTTACATCGCCTATAAGGGCTATGCCAGCATGGAGGAAGTGATGAACGGTGGTCAGAGCTGCCGCATGGAGATGGGAGGGATGATGTGATTATTCAAGCAGAACTCAGGCGGAAACAGTCCGAGTATGAAGGCGAAGCATGCAGTGTAGATAAGGTAATCGAGTTACCCGCCCAGCGATTCAAGCAGTTCAGCCGCGCACTGCTGGCTGACTATGATTTCATCGCAGAGAACAAAAATGCCATCCGGCGTGATGATGACGCCAGACACTGTCTGCTCATCCTCGACGCGGAGGGAAAGGACGGTTTCCTTGTTGACCCGCAGGGGTACAACTATGCCCGGTACAGTGCCTTTGTTCCCAACGCCCGCAGCTTGCTGACACCGGATATGGCAATCGACCGCAGCTATCTTTCACCGGCAGAGCCTTGGCGGGATGAGAGCAGGGATGAAATGCTCCGCATGACGCTGCGTGTTGAGGGAAAGCCGGACTACACCCTCGTTCTCCCCGCTGACGAGGAATACCTGGACGCTGTGAAGGATTACCTTGATATCGATGTTTTCGCGGATGCCATGCTCTGTAATATTCACTTCAAGGTGCCTTACATCGGTGAGCTGATCCGTGATACGGATTGCCCCGCCGTGGAGGATTACAACGATTTTGCAGAAGCCTTGGAGGACATCTGGCAGCAGGACGGTGCGCTCCTGACCTACGCTGCCGTGCTGGAGGCCGAGAAGCCGGAAACCCTGCACCGTGCCTGTGAGCTCCTGCGAAATTTGGTCAACTACCAGCGCATCACGGAGGATGCCTACGGTTACGGGCAGCAGCGATTGCAGGAAACACTGGGGCTGGACGATGAGGCCATCTATGAGCTGGATGGCTACATGGATTTTGAGAAATACGGTCAGGACTGCATGGAAAACGACTGCGTGACAAAAACAGAGTTCGGCCTGCTGCGCCGCTTGGACCCGCCCTTTCCGGAGCAACGGCAGGGGCAGCAAATGTTTCAGTAGACTTTGCGGCAGATGTGTAGTATGTTTGCCGTTACCAAAATAGGAAAGGAAGGAAACCCAAATGGCTGTAAACGCAAGAACAGAGGAATTCCAACACATTGAAGTATTTGATAAGCCCGCGCTGTTCACCAACGGGCGTATTGCCCGTGATACCGTGCCGAAGGGCTGGTACTGCTATGACATTCGCGGCTCTGACGATGATCCCGGTGAGCTGTGCTACATGGAAGAAAATGTTGTGGTCAACCACGCAGGCTC
>NZ_JAJEPW010000123.1:0-2764 GCF_020687045.1 Brotocaccenecus cirricatena | reverse complement strand
GGGCGGGGCAGAAATGCCCCGCCCCGGGCCTGCCCTACAGGATTCTTGGTGTCCCAGCGCGCTACATTCTGTATAATTCTACAAGAAAATGACGGATTGTATTGGAAAATGACCCCTCCCGCCTGCCGGGCAATCCTTCGGTGCCCCGCTGTAGGGGCGGACGACTCTGTCCGCCCGGGCTTGGCGGGTCAACGCGGGCCGCCGAGGACGTCGGCCCCTACGAAACACCTGTCGATGGAATGCCTGTCGGCGATGGTCCCCGCTTACATATTCAACGGAGGTGATGCCTGTGAAGCGCGGGCGGCTGGGGGTGTCCGGGGCCTTGGCCGGGGCCGTCAACGGCGTGTTCGGCGGCGGCGGGGGCATGGTGCTGGCTCCGCTGCTGGGGAGCTGGTGCCGGGTGGAGGAAAAGCGTGCCCTGGCCAACTGCGTGGCCACCATCCTCCCCTGCTGCGTGTTGTCCGGCGGGGTGTACTTGCTGCGGACGGGGCTGGACTGGGGCATGGCCCTGCCGTACCTGCTGGGGGGCCTGGCCGGGGGCTTCCTGGGCGGCAAGCTGTTCACAAAGGTCCCCGCCGTGTGGCTGCGCCGCCTGTTTGCGGCGTTCCTGGTCTATGGCGGGGTGCGGTATCTGCTGTGAAGGAGTTTGTATTGCCCCTGCTGGCCGGGGTGGGCTGCGGGGTGCTGTCGGCCTGGGGCATAGGCGGCGGGACCCTTCTGCTGCTGGTGATGACGCTGGCATTCGGGGTGGATCAGGCGGCGGCCCAGGGGATCAACCTGCTGTATTTCCTGCCCACCGCCGCCATGGGCCTGATCTGGCACCGGCAGAACGGCCTGCTGGACAAGGTCGTTCTGCGGCGCACCGTCCCCTGGGCGCTGGCCACGGCCGCCGCCGGGGCCTGGGCCGCCACGGCCCTGGACGTGACCCTGCTGCGCCGTCCCTTCGGCCTGTTTCTGATGGCGGCGGCGGTGCTGACCCTGCGGCAGAAATAGAGCCGCCTGTTTCTGCGGAATTTCGCGGGGCAGGTCCGGTATAATGGACGGCGGAAAGGAGGCGGAGCCATGACGGTGGTGTATCTGGACCGGGTGGTGCTGCTGAACCTGGCGGTGGACTATCTTCTGCTGCTGGCCACGGCCCGGCTGGCGGGACTGCCCCTGCGGCGGCGGAGGCTGGGCCTGTGCGCGGCCCTGGGGGCGGCGTATGCGGCGGCGGTGTTCCTGCCCGGGTGCCGGGAGCTGGCGCATCCCCTGTGCCGTCTGGCGGCGGGAACGGCCATGTGCCGCCTGGCCTGGCGGCGGGAAAGACGTCCCTGGCGGCTGACGGCGCTGTTTTTCCTGCTGTCCGGCGCTCTGGCGGGACTGCTTCTGGCCATGGGCCTGGCGGCGGGATCGCCGGAGGCCCTGCTCAGCCGGGTATACCACGCCGACGTCAGCTGGCCGGTGCTGCTGGGCTCCGCCATAGGCTTTGGTCTGCTGCTGCACCTGGTGTTCCGCCAGGGGGCGCGGCATGAAGGAGGAGAATTGATGGATGTGACCGTTTCCTTACAGGGCCGGCGGCAGCGGCTGCGGGCCCTGCACGACACCGGGAATACCCTGCGGGACCCTGTCAGCGGCCAGCCGGTGCTGGTACTGGAGCAGGACGCCCTCCGGGAGCTGTGGCCGCCGGAGGCGGCGCGGATCGTGGAAATGCGCCTGCCGCCGGAGGAGAAGATGGCCCGGCTCCACCGGCTGGACGGCACTTGCCGGTGGAGCCTGCTGCCCTTCTGCGCCGTGGGCACGGAGGCGGGCCTGCTGCTGGCCGTCCGCAGCGACTATGTGAAGGTGGGGAGCATTACATATCCCCGGATCCTGCTGGCCCTGACGCCGGGGGCCGTCAGCGACGGCGGAGGGTATCAGGCCCTGTGGGGCGGAAGAAAGGAGCGGCGACATGGGGAATCTGCTGCGGCGGCTTCTGCGGTGGCTCAGCGGCCGGCCGGATAAGGTCATGTACATCGGCGGCAGCGACACGCTGCCGCCGCCGCTGCCCCGGCAGGAGGAGACGGAGTGGATCAGCCGGCTGGAGCAGGGGGAGCTGCTGGCCCGGCAGACGCTGATCGAGCGGAACCTGCGGCTGGTGGTGTATATCGCCCGGCGGTTTGAAAACACCGGCATCAACATCGAGGACCTGATCTCCATCGGCACCATCGGACTCATAAAGGCCATCAACACCTTCCGGGCGGACAAGAACATCAAGCTGGCCACCTACGCCTCCCGGTGCATCGAAAACGAGATTCTCATGTACCTGCGGAAAAACGCCGGCCAGCGGACGGAGGTGAGCTTCGACGAGCCGCTGAACACCGACTGGGACGGCAAGGAGCTTCTGCTGTCCGACGTGCTGGGCACCGAGGGGGACGTGGTCATGCGGCCCATCGAGGCCGACGTGGACCGGAAGCTGCTGTCGGACGCGGTGGCCCGGCTGTCCCCCCGGGAAAAGGACATCATCTCCCTGCGCTTCGGCCTGGGGGGGCGGAAGGAGCTGACCCAGAAGGAGGTGGCCGACCGCATGGGCATCTCCCAGTCGTACATCTCCCGGCTGGAAAAGCGCATCATCTCCCGCCTGCGGCGGGACATCCAGAAAATGAGCTGAGATAAGCCCCCGCCGGGGGCTTATCTCAGCTCATAGAAAATCAGGGGCGGATTTTTGCCGGAATGTAGGTTTGTCAAACATATTGGACAGCGAACTCATTAGGTGAAAGCCAGCGGAGGGGTCTCATGGGCAAGTTGT
>NZ_JAJEPW010000122.1:0-2801 GCF_020687045.1 Brotocaccenecus cirricatena | reverse complement strand
GTGCGCCGGGGGCGCACGCCATTTCTTATTGCTCTATTTCCCGGGTAAGCTCCTGGTCCAGATGCACCGCGCCATAGAGGTTCTTGGCGCTGCATCCGGCCCGGCCGCCGCCGGCACAGGCGCAGGCGCACGCACAGGCGCAGCTGCTGGCGCAGGCGCAGTGTCCCCCGCCGCCGAAGCCGCCCCCTCCGAAGCCGCCTCCCCGGCTGCCGCCGCCGAAGCCGCCGCTGCGGGGCGGTTTCGGTTTTTCCCGGGTACCGTGGGAGCCGGGCCGGGGCCGTCCGTCGGGTCCCGCCGGATACCACAGGCCGCTGACGAACACATAGTGGGTGCCGAAGCCGCCCCGATATCCGTCGGAGGCCGCCGCCACCCTGACGATAAGGAACACCACCACCAGCAGGATCACCAGCCCCACCAGACCCAGGCCGCCGTCGTCCTGGTAATCCGGGTCATATCCCGGATCGTATCCCGGATCGTTGTCCTGGGGCAGGTTGTCCCGGCTGCCCTCCTGGGCCAGCTGGGCGGGCCAGCTGTCGTACCGGACAGTAAAGTCCAGCTGCTGGCCGTGGTCCAGGTCCGTCAGGACCGCCGCATGGTCCCCGCCGGTATTTCCCAGGGAGTCCACGCCGTCCACCCCCGCCGGATCGTGCCAGGTCAGGGTCATCTGCCCCACCCGGGCCTCGTTGAACCAGCCGGGGGTATAGACATACTCCACGGAGCCGTCGGCCCCCAGGGTGTACATATACTCCTGGATCCAGCTGTAGGAGAACCGGAAGGTCTCCCCGTCGTCATAGTCCCGGTTGAAGTACACATACATATAGCTGTTGTCGAAGCTCAGGCGGTCGATGTTGTCCGTCAGGGCCTGCTCCTGGCGGATGCTGCCGTTGGGCACGCCGATCTTCACCCAGCTGACAGGCCCCTCCGCCAGCACCGTCCACTCCAGGGTCACCTGGATCCGCAGGCTGCCGTCCTGGGTGTTGGGGGTCACGTCCACAGAGTAGGACTCGATGCGGTCCAGGTCCTGGGCGAAGGCCGTATGTACCGGCCCCAGGGCCAGCACCAGACACAGGCACAGCATCGCCCGGCACAGAATTTTACGCATGGTCAGCAGCCCCCTTCCTGCCGCAGCTGGCAGATGTGCTCCATTTTGGCGCTTTCCGCCCGGATGCGGCGGCATGGCTCGCCGTCCCAGATGCCGCGCCAGTCGTCGGTCAGCAGATTCCCCAGGCCCGGGCCCTCCAGCCAGCTCTGGCAGGGCAGCACCGTGCCGTCCGGGGCCAGGGCCATGTTGGACAGGCACGCCCCGCAGCTGGGGATCAGGTGCAGGCCCATGTCCCGGAGGGCCTCCTCCGGCAGCCAGCCGGGGCTGGTGAAGTCCAGCTCCATGCCCAGGCCGTGGGCCGTTTCCGCCGCCCGGCGGAGGATGTCCGTCAGCTCCTCTTGGCTCAGCCGGGTGGCCCGGCTCTCCTCCCCGGCGGCGGAGCCGGTGGGGATCAGCCCCGAACAGGTGACGTACCGCACCCCCAGGCCGTGGACGAACCGCAGGGTTTCGGCATAGTCCCGGTTCAGGCTGCACAGGGGCGTGTTCACCGACACGATCAGCCCCGCCGCCGCGGCATTGCGGATGCCCTGCACCGTGTCGTCGAAGCCCTCCGCCCCCACCAGGGCGTTGTGGACGTCCCGCCGGGCGTCGTACAGCGTCACCTGCACGCTGTCCAGGCTGGCCTCAGACAGACTGCGGCACAGCTCCGGCGTCAGCAGGCGGCCGTTGGTGTTCAGCCGGGTGACGAACCACTGGGCCGCCTCCACCAGCTCCGGCAGGTCCGGCCGCAGGGTGGGCTCCCCGCCGGTGAAGGTCACCTGGGGGATGTTGGCCCGGCGCAGCTTCTCTAAAAGCTCCCGCCACTGGTCCGTGGTCAGCTCCGGCGTCTCCCCCAGGGTCTGCCCGGCGGCGTAGCAGTGCAGGCACTTCTGGTTGCAGTGCCACCGGCCCTCCCGGGTCATGGCGCTGATCATCAGGTCCATCCGGTGGGGGGCGGACATCCGCCCGGCGTATTCGCCCAGGGAGAGGGCTCCCACCTCCGCCGGAGGCTCCTGCCCCCGGGCGATGGCCACGATGCTCCGGAGCATCAGCTCCAGGTCCCCCAGCAGAACGGCTTTCCCGGTGCCGGGATAGGTGCGGCGGGTGGCCTTCACCGCCGCCGAAAGCATGGACTGCCAGTCCTGCTCTCCGATCTCCCGGCCGCTCCAGGGCTCCAGCTGGTCCATGAAATTGGCCAGCAGGATAGCCCAGCTCAGATTCAGGGGCACCAGCTGCGCCCCGTTCAAAAGCAGAAGAAACGGGTCGGCGGGGTCCTCCGTCCGGGGCGGGATCATGTGGATGCGCACCACGCCGGGACCCCGTGGGTCGATGGTGATGTGGCGCACATAGTCCAGGCGGCTGCGGCGATACCGCCGTTCCAGCCAGGTCATTTTTGCCATATTGCGTCTCCTTTTATGGGTAATGGGTTTTCGGGGGGTCCGGGAATCGTTCCGTTCCTACGCGGCAGGGCACATGGGCCCTGCCCTACGGGATATTCTATCGGCACACGCCTTGTAGGGCGGGGCCCGCGTGCCGGCAATCCTTCAATACACATTCTCGTAGGGCGGGGCCCATGTCTGCCCACCATCGTGCCAGCCGACTCTCGGCCGCTGTCGCGGCGACAGTCGGAGCACTTCCTCGAAATCGCCTCGCTTCATCCGCCACCGGCGGCGCTTCGGCGATTCTCTGCCGACAAACGCGGCGGCGCGGGAAAACCCCG
>NZ_JAJEPW010000121.1:0-2825 GCF_020687045.1 Brotocaccenecus cirricatena | reverse complement strand
GCCTCATCCTCCTGTGTCCACTGTCCTGTCTGCCGCTTGGCCTGCACAAAGGGTTCCACCACCTGGTCCAGTTCCTCCCTTGCAGGCCCCGCCTCTGATGAAAGTGCAGATTTTATCCCCCGGCCGGGGGCCAAGGGTCAGCAGCCGCAGCCGCAGCCGTTGTTGTTGTTATTATTGCCGCAGCCCCAGCTGCCGCAGTTGCCGCACAGCAGGAACAGGATGATGATGGCGATGATGATCCACCAGCAGCAAGAAGAACCCTGATTGCACATAAATGTTAGCCTCCTATGAAGAATGTGGACCCGTGGTGGGGTCTCATTCCCATAGTATGCCGGGGCCGGGGAAAGGTGCGGTCAGCCGCGGGAAATGCGGTAACTCAGGGTCAGCAGGGTGTCCACAAAGTGGACGTCCTCAAAGAACACGCCGGGGACCTCCGTGGACAGCTCCACGTTGGTGAAGTTCCAGAAGCCCCGGATGCCCAGGTCGATAAGCTGGTCCGCCAGGGGCTGGGCCACGTTCTGGGGCACCGTCAGCACCGCCACGTTGGGCTGGTAGCGGGCCACATACTCCGCCAGCTGGTCCATGGGGCGGATGGTGACGCCCCGGATCTGGGTGTCCACCAACGCAGGGGACACGTCGAAGGCGGAGTCCACCTGGAAGCCCACCTTTTCGAAATCGAAGTTCTGCAGCAGCGCATGGCCCAGATGGCCCACGCCGATGATGATAAGCCGGTGGCCGTTGTCGATGCCCAGAATGTGGCCGATCTCGGCCCGCAGCTCCGCCACGTTGTAGCCATACCCCTGTTGGCCGAACTCGCCGAAGCAGCTGAGATCCTGGCGGATCTGGGAGGCAGTGATGTCCATCTTGTCCCCCAGGGAGCTGGACGAGATGCGCACCACGCCCTTGTTGTACAGGTCATCCAGATACCGGTAATACCGGGGCAGCCGGTGGATGACTGCGTCAGAAATTTTTTGCTTTTTCATAGAATCTTCCTCTTCTTACCAGAACAACCGGCGGTTTATCCCCTCCGCCGGGTCCTCTCCACATAGCCTATGGGTATTGTACAACAAACGCCTATACTTGTCAACTTTTTTAACAATCTTTTTTTAAAATTTTCCTTTACAATTCGGGAAAAACCTGTTATAATCCTTTGAGTCGAAAGTGAATATGCGCCCGTAGCTCAGCTGGATAGAGCGTTAGACTCCGACTCTAAAGGCCGCTGGTTCGAATCCAGTCGGGCGTACCATATTAACGAAACGGTATAGATGCGTCTGGCGAAAAGTCAGGCGCATCAACCGTTTCCGGGCTTTTTCAAGCCCGGATTTCTTCTCTCAAACCATAGATGCAAATCGCTGTTTCAGGGCGTCTGCCCCGATTCGAACCGGGCATTTTCCCTTTTCGGGCAGATGCGTTCAGCCAGCGCCCTTTTTCAGCGGCGTTTTTCCGGCTGGCAGCGGTATTTTTCTCAAAAAAGAATCATAAAGATTTGGGCGTCGTTTTGTTGGTCCTGACGGACTAAGAAAGCGGCGCCCTTTTTCATTTCAAAAAGGGCGCTGGTCGCAGCGCCTGCATTTGTAGGTCGGAGCATGATCGCTCCGGCCTTATTTTTTATGCATGGGAGGAGCTATATGAGCATCAGCGCAGAAGAAAAGGTCTGTTACCTCAGAGAAGCAGGAATCGTCCTTGCCAAGGAGGGTTTCCAGTTGGACGAAGTTCACACTGACAGGCTGTGTATCCTGCTTGACGGTGCGCCGCTGTGCGAAGTGACCGAGAGCGGCGGTATTGCCTACCGCAATAAGGATATTGACGAGCCGGAGCGAATCGCCGCCAAGGACAAGGTGTATGAGATCGTCAGAAACACAGCGGAATATATGCGCCAGATGGAGACAGCGCCCGTTTTGAAAGCCGATGGTTTAGAGGACGGCTACAAGGTGCTGGCCGATTTCAATGGCACTGTGCTGGCTGGAGTTCAGAGCAAGTACGGAGTCCACTTCGTCACATGGGATTGGGCCTATGGGCACACAGGTGTATGTCATGGTCACTATTTCATGGAGAACTATGCAGGAGCTAAACAGGACTTTGCCATCCGCTCTGGGCTGATTCAAAAGGAACGGCTTTTCACCCCAGAACAGATGACTGAGATTTATCGCTGCTGTGCGGACTCTGTAGACGGAGATTTCTTTGAACTCACGGGAGAGCAGGAAAAAATGATCCGCAGTGTTCAGCAGCAGATTGAGGAGTGTGTGCCAGATTTGGACGAGCGAATCCGGCAGCAGGAAGAAGCCTTGGAACAAGCCACACAGGAACAGACAATGTAATATCAAACGGAACGGGTCGGAGTCTTGGCAATAAGATTCCGGCCCTTTTTTCATTTCAGAGAGGAGTTCGCTTATGCCGTACTATTTCATGCGAGACACGCCGCTGCAGGCGTTGGAGCAGTTGATGATGTCTCAGCCCGGTCAAAAACCCAGAGGCGGTGGGATATACCGCAGCCCATTTCATTACACGCCCAAAGATGTGGCGTGCGAATACTGCCAGAACTATGACCGCAAGCATCCGTGCCGCCTGTGTGAATGCACCTGTCTGGAGGAACGGATCGAAGCAGGTGTACTGGAGATGAATGCGTTCATGCGGGACTGCTTCGCACCCTCTATGGGGCCGCAGTTCCGAAAACGGATGCATCAGCAACTCAGAGAAAGAAACCCTCAATTCTTCCTGTCCAATGCCCACCGGCGAAGATGGACATACTGGCGGGAACGCTGCTGGCGTCTGTCTGACCGGAACAAAGCGGCCCTCTTCCTGCTCACGGCATACGAGAGCCTTTG
>NZ_JAJEPW010000120.1:0-3004 GCF_020687045.1 Brotocaccenecus cirricatena | reverse complement strand
TGTGACGTCTCATACAAAACCTGACGCACCTTCGGTGCTATAAAAAGCTTTTCAAGCTTTTTAACAGGTTTTGGTATCATACTTCGGCGCTGATAAAAACTTTTTAACAGGTTCCGGTATGATACGAAGCGGAGAGCGGAAAACTCCCTCTCCGCCATCATCCTATGCACTCCCCCGCCCCGTGGTTCCCGGCAGACGCAGCGGGATGGGGCGCGTAATACGGCATTTTTTCATGGGCGGTTGTCCGCAGACGGGCAACGGACGGCGGTTTTTCCGGGGGAATGCAGGAGGTGATTCATTATGGCCAAGAAAAAACACATTCCCCTGTTCGATGACCAGCTGGAAATGCTGGAGCTGCTGACGGACCAGGAGGTGGGCCAGGCAGTGCTGGCCGCCATGCGCTTTATGCGCAGCGGCACGGAAACCGATCTTACCGGCGGTGCCGGGGTGGTCTATCAGGTGCTCCGCGCCCAGTTCATCCGGAACCAGAACGACGCCGCCGTCGGGAAAAAGGGCGGGCGTCCCCGGAAAAGCCCCGCCGAAACCCCGGTTTCGGAAGCCGAAACCACTGAACGGAACGAAACGAAACCGGACGGAACCGGACAGGACGGAACAGAACCGGACGAGACGGAATCGGACCGGACGGGAGGTGGAGACGGCAGCGCCGGAGGGCGCTTTGTCCCACCCACCCTGGATGAAGTGCGGGCTTATGTTTTGCAGAGACGCTCGCCGGTGGAGCCCCAGGCCTTCATCGACTTTTACCAGGCCCGGGGCTGGATGGTGGGAAAGGCCCCCATGCGGGACTGGAAGGCCGCCTGCCGCAGTGCGGAGTCCTGGGAGCGCTGGAGCAGGCCCCCGGCCCAGACCCAGGTCACCAACCCCGACCGCATGACCAAATACGTGGATTGGTGATGGGCAGGCCGCAAGAACGGGGTGTTTTCCCGGCAACCGTCCGTAGGGCCCGGGAATCGCCCCATTTCCGCCACCGTTGCCCCGATTCCGGCAACCGGATGGGCACCACTCCCCTTTTGTCCCGGTACAGGTGAAAGGAGGAGATCAACATGCGATTTCCCAGAATTTATGAGGAGGACGGCTGCTGCACCGCGGCCGTCTGTGACCTGTGCGGCGGCGAGATTTATCAGGGCCAGGCCTACTACCGCATCAACGGCCGCACCGTCTGCCGGGACTGCCTGGCGGACTACGCCGAGAGCTACTTCGCCGACTGCCTGTGCGGAGAGGAGGCGGCCCCATGGTGAGACGGGAGAACATCCCCTGGGAGGAGCTGCAGAGGCTCAACGCCCAGGGCTGGAGCTATCGCCGCCTGGCGGAAAAATACGGCGTCTCCTCCTCGGCCATCGGCCGCCGGGCGGTGCTGGAGGGCTGGCACGGCACCAACGACCAGCGGGCCAACGCCCGTCTGCGGAATCTGGCGGCCCGGCTGCGCCGCCAGGCGGAGCAGCGGCTGACAGAGGACCTGGACACCCGGGAGATCAAGGAGCTCACCGCCGTTCTGCGGGAGCTGATGAACCTTCAGCAGACCCTGGAGGGGCAGCAGCCCGGCGGCGTGGTCCGGGTGGAGCTGGCGGAGGAAACGGAGGACTGGAGCCTGTGACGGAAAAAATTCTCACCATGGACCGGCCCAACCCCCGGCAGCAGGAGTTTCTGCGGTGCCGGAAGAAGTATGTGGCCTTCGGCGGGGCCAGGGGCGGCGGCAAAAGCTGGGCCGTCCGCGCCAAGGCCAAGCTGCTGGCCCTGCGCTATCCGGGGATCCGTCTGCTGCTGGTGCGCCGGACCTATCAGGAGCTGGAGGCCAACCACATCCGCTTTCTGCGGCAGGAGCTGGCAGGTCTTGCGGAATACCGGGCCACCGCCCGGCAGTTCGTTTTCCCCAACGGCAGCGTCCTGGACTTCGGCTACTGCGCCGCCGACGGCGATATGGACCGCTATCAGGGGGCGGAATACGACGTGATCTTCCTGGACGAGGCCACCCAGCTGAAGGAGGAGTGGCTGCGGCAGTTTGCCGCCTGCCTGCGGGGCGTCAACGAATTTCCCAAGCGGCTGTACTACACCTGCAACCCCGGCGGGCCGGGGCACAGCTATATCAAGCGCCTGTTCATCGACCGGCGGTTCCAGGCGGGGGAAAACCCCGATGACTATGTGTTCATCCCCGCCAAGGTCACCGACAACCGGGCCCTGCTGAAAAAGCAGCCGGACTATCTGCGGCAGCTGGAGGCCCTGCCCCGGCGGCTGCGGGACGCCTGGCTGGAGGGCAAGTGGGACGTGTTCCAGGGGCAGGTGTTCCAGGAATTTACCAACGACCCCGCCCACTATCAAGACCGGCGGTTCACCCATGTCATCGCCCCCTTCGACATCCCCCGGGAGTGGCCCGTCTACCGCAGCTATGACTTCGGCTATGCCAAGCCCTTCTCCTGCGGCTGGTGGGCGGTGGATTATGACGGGGTGATCTATCGGATTCTGGAGCTGTACGGCTGCACCGGGGAGCCGGATGTGGGCGTCCGGTGGACGCCTGAGAAGCAGTTTGCGGAGATCCGCCGGATAGAGGACACCCACCCCTGGCTGAAGGGCCGGGAGATTCAGGGGGTGGCGGACCCGGCCATCTGGGACACCAGCCGGGGCGAGAGCATCTATGAGACGGCCCTGCGGCACCGGGTCTATTTCACCCGGGGGGACAACCGCCGGATCCCCGGGTGGATGCAGCTGCACTACCGCATGAGCTTCGATGAGCAGGGGTATCCCATGCTGTATGTGTTCTCCGGGTGCCGGGCGTTTATCCGGACGATTCCGGAGCTTTTGTTCGACCAGACGGACGCGGAGGACGTGGACACCCGGCAGGAGGACCATGTGGCCGACGAGAGCCGGTATTTCTGCATGTCCCGGCCTATCCCGCCCCAGAAGCGGGACACCGGGCTTCCTCTGCGGGATGACCCGCTGAACATGCGGACGGGGACATGAGAAGGCCCGTGGACGGCAGCCAAAGCTGCCG
>NZ_JAJEPW010000011.1:0-73819 GCF_020687045.1 Brotocaccenecus cirricatena | reverse complement strand
TCTTCGGTTTTAGGTTGTGTGTTCTAAGAGACTTCCCAACTGCTTGATTAAGAAGTCTTTTAGAGCATACAACACCGCTGGCCAATTTGTACTTTTTATACTGTTTGACTGCGAAACAATCCGGCTTGCGCTTTTCGAGCCCGGCAAACATATAGTCCACCGCGTTCATAAAGTCCTCATCATCCTCCTTGACCTCCATGCCGGAAATCATATCCACAAGGGTATTCATGTTCCGATCCTCGGCAGGCCCCTCGAAAATGATGTAGGCAATCAGGGCGCAGTACAAAAGCGTTTCCGATTTCGTCCAGAATGGATCGCCTTCCTTGCCTTCGCCCTTGGTGTTGGAAATGAGGGCATCCACGAATTTCAGAATATCGGCCTCGTTGCGGATATACGCCAGCGGGTTATAGTGCATGGATTTTGAAAAATCTATGCTGTTGAATACCTTGATTTTGTACCCGCGTTTTTGCAGGAAAGCCCCGACCTGTCCCAACACACCGCCTTTGGGATCGACCACCACATAAGAGGAATGAGCCTGTAAAAGCTGGGGCGTGAGCCAGAAGCGGGTTTTGCCGGAGCCGGACGAGCCGATAATGCAGCAATTCAGGTTTCGGGCATTTGCGGGGATTTTCGGACGGGTGTTCATCGTGAGAAACTCTGTCCCGGTCAAAATCACGTTGTTTTCAAACTTCGGATCGACAAACGGTTTGATGTCTTTTTCCGTTCCCCACCGGGCGCTGCCGTATTCTGCATCCCGCCGAAACTTCTTAGCGTTCTTGCTTTTGAAATAGATCAGCAGCCGGAAACCAACTGCGCCTACAATACCAACAAGCCAATCCAGCGGAGCAAGACTGGGTGCAAAGTCAGCAAAGGCCGGGCCAATCGTCTGGCCCAGCCCGATGAGCTTATGTGCAAAATCGTTCCCCGCCGCCAGCCGGTAGGCCGTTCCCAGCTTGAGGCACGCCCACAGGATGAATAGATAGGGAATGTTCGGAATGAGATATTTTCTGATCTTATCTGTCCTCATGGGCCACCTCCTTTGCACGTTCTTTCTGCTTCGGCTTTTCTTTGGAAAGCTGATCTGCCGCCTGTTGCAGTTGTTCCCGGATGGGAACACGGTTCGATTTTGCTTTGCTTAACACCTTCCGGGAATACTCAGAAAAGCAGGCGGTCATTGCGTCTGCCTGTCCAGCCTTGAAAAACAGCAGGTATTTGTCCGGCCCGGTTTTATAGAACGCATAGTCTACATTCCATTTCCGGGCCACGCGGTCAAAGGACTTGGCATCCCCGGATAGCTCAATGCTGTTGGTGGCTGTACCGTGGGCCATGAGCTTTCGCACACTTTGTTTGCCATGCGGTACTTGCCGCCCACGGTATGCCTTGCGGATCTTCCGACCCACCATGCCCAGCACATACGCCAGTCCCCGCGCCGTCAGCTTGGTCGTTTTTACAGATATGGCTATCGTACGCCGGGAAATATCTTCATCAATCAGTTACACCGCCTCCTTCCTTGGGACAATTTGTCTCGAAGTGCCATCACCGATCCCCACGGTCTTTTTTCTGCATTTGACGGTAGCCCTCCAAAGAAGAACCGTCTATGATTTCCTGATAAGCGGCCATTTGCTCCCGGATAGAGAGCTTCGGGAAAGAGAATACCTTATGTTCCTTGGGAATATCCTGCAAGCCGTGATACACTTCCACGAAATGATCGCTTTCTTTGACAACATAGCCGCCCGGGGCAAAATGGCCGTTTTCGTGGATGCAGGCATCCCGGCCATACGCCTCATAATCGAAATACGGTTTTACCTGATCCGGCACATCCAACATTTCCAGATCGTCCACATAAATACGCCCCAGCGTTTCCTCATCGGATACGCCGGGGTAAAAGCCGTAACAGTCCAGATTTTGTGTCAGATTGATGATGTCCCGCACCGAAGAACAGTGATCGCCGCTGTCGAGGACGGCCTCCAGTGTTTCCAGCTCCGATGAGGTAAGCTCGGAAAGCAGGCAGGCCAGATGATTAAGCTCGTCCAGATTTTCATACTCGCTCAAATGGTCATAGAGCCCCAGCACATCCCCATCGAAAGAGGTAATAAAAATTTCCTGATAGCGGACGCCATCCACGCCGATCCGTTTCAAAAGAGCCTCCACCTCCTGGGCGGTTGTGGGAAATTTCAGTGTTTCACCCACAAGCTGGCCCTCGCTGTACTTTCCGGCGTTGGTAACGTAGGCTTCAAACAGGGTTGCCATTAGCGGCGGCCCTGTCCCTTGACGGTCAGGATGCCCTCAAGGGTTGTTGCCGTAATTCCCAGCCGCTGGGCCACGGCAATATCATTTTTCATGGCTTCGGTCATACTGTGCCCGCAAACAACCAGCACATGAGAACGGCGGAGCAGGTCACGGCTCATGTCGATGCCGCTTTTATGCTCCTCGGGAACAGCATCATTGAGAAACAGGGGCAAGTACAAAGGCGGACAAATAGGAGAAAAGCCTGCCTCATACACGGTGCGGCAATACTGCGCCGCCAGTTCTGCGTTTTCGCTATCGCCGCCGAGCCATGCAGCGGTGATATAAGCAAGGGGTCGTTTCATCGTTCATACCTCCGATATTTTAATAAGAAAGTTCAACCCAAACCCCACGCCCTTTCCCAGTCTTGGGAAAGGGGGCGGCTCTGGAGGATATACCCCCGCCGCTTGCCGGGGAAATAGCACAGCCGGGGCAGACCGTCAAGGGCGAGCCGCCGAAAACGGCGGTGCGCTGCACCCTTGACGGCTCACTCCCGGCTGTACTAAAAAACAGGCGGCGACGGGGGATATATACCACCAGAGCCTCTGCGCGAGGGCGGGGCCCTCGGGACAAAGTGTCTCGAAGTTGTTACTTGTCAAGTTCCTGCTTTTTGGGGGCTTTTGCCAGCTCCGGCGGCTGTTTTTCTTTCCAGTCATCCAGCAGGGACATAATCTGTTCTTTCATTTTGGCGGGAGTGACCTCCTTGCCAAAATACTTTTCCAGTTCCGCAGTAGAAATAATCACGCCTCGATCCTCCTTTTTCTGTTCTGATAAGATACCGTCAATGACATCGCCGTTGAGCTTGCCTTCCTTATCCAGCTCCCGGAGCCGTTTGGCCTGGGCCAGCGAGGGCGAAGCCTGCTCCCCGTCAATGGAAACAGCGATAAGTCTCTGATTTTTCGGTTTGATGTAGGACAGCTCCACGGCAGGCATGAAGCCCATCTTTTTATCGTCTACCTTATCCAGAAGCTCCGGCACAAGGGAGTTGAGCCGCAAGTAGCGCATGACCTTTTTATAGTTCATCTCATGCGCTTCGCCTACAATCTCAACCGAGCGTTTTCCGACATCACCTTCCGCAACACCTTTCAGCCGCCCGCCCTGATGCTTGATGTCCTCAACCTCGAGTTCCAGCAGCGCGGCCAATTCGCTGGGAAGCATCCCGTCACGCTGCTTGTTGCTGTCCTTCATGGCCTGTACCGCTTCGTGGTCGGTCATTTCACGGACGATAAAGGGCATTTCCTCCAGCCCCGCCAGTTCACTGCCGTGGGTACGGCGATGGCCCGCTACAATTTCATAGCCGTTTCCGTCTTTCTCCGGGCGGGCAAGACCGGGAACCATTACACCGTTTACACGGATAGAAGCCACGATTTCCTGCATCTTCGCATCGTCCCGTACCTTAAAGGGGTGCGGACGGAATGTGTGAAACGGATGAACCTCGGAAAGTTTCAGATAAACCAGCTTGCCTTCCTCAACCGGGCGGGGCGGTGTGGTCGGCTCGGGAGCCGTCTGTTCCGCAGCAGCAGTTTCCTTCGGTGCCGTATCCTGTACGGGCTTAATGGGCTCCTTGGCATCCGGGGCCTTTCCGTCACTTCGGGACACTTTGTCTCGTTTGGACGGCTTGGGTTTGTCAGGGGCCGCCTTATCCGCCTTGGGTGGGTGGCCCTTGCGGGCCCCAGCCGATTTCTCCGCTTTCTGGTTTTCAGTCGCAGCCTTTTCTGCTTTCGGCGGACGGCCACGGCGCGGCTTTTTCGGTTCCTCCGTATTGGCGGGCTGTGGTGTCTCTCCGGGGGCTGCCGCCTCCGGCGTTTCGGGAGTTTCTGCCTTCTCGACTTCGGCGCGGACGTTCTGTCTCTTTTCTGCCATAAGCTCATTGATTTTGTCAAAGGACACAACCACATCGCCGGGCTCAGGTATGGCAGGCCCGGTCTGTTCCTGCTGGGGCTCAGACGTTGCGGCCTGTTCGGGTGTGGTGATAGGCTCGGCGGCCTCCGGGGAAATATTCTCCGCAGGGCCAGTATTCAGTTTTTCATCGGCCATTTACGATCCTCCTTTTCGTTAAAGTTGCACAAATTTGAACGCTAAAATTTTGTAGTTATTTTTGTGCCTCCTTTCCGTCTATCCACGCAAAAAAGCCGCCCGTTTTTCATGCCGGACGGCTTTTTGCGTAATGTGATAGATCAAATATTATTTTTTCTGGTTTGTAGGCTCCGAAAAGCCTTGTATTTACAGTGTTCCTAATAGGAAGTAATCATAGTCTGTTAGTGTTACAATTTTGAGGGCATTTCCTCCAAATAGAGATACAAAGCTTTGTATCTTATCTATGCCGCCAGATGGACATAGTGTCCAATCGCTACTCAAGCCTGTTCTACCAAGTTCCTTAAGCTTATTCGAAAAATATGTTAAGTACAAGATATCTGACGGTCCCTCGACGAGCAAAGTGTTATTACCTATAAAGAGGGTTTGCGTAATATCATAGCCAAATGCTGCTTGGAGTGGGAAGGTAGTATCGCGGTCTTTACTCAATACTTTAGAGCCAACTTTCGTTCCTAGTACCGTATCATCTTCACCTGTCATATCTTCAACTGTTCTGGCAGATAGAATGTCAGAAAAGTCAAGCATAAATGGAGAATGAGTGGTATATAGCAACTGGAATTTGGGCGTAATTTTTTCCTTAAAGAAGCGAATCAAATCTCCTTGGGCTTTGGCATGGAGGGTTAGTCCAGGTTCATCAAGGAGAATTATTAAATTATCTTCTTTTTTCTGTAAGTAATTAAACCAAATTAAAAACGAGAAGAACCATACAAATCCAGCGCTCCGGTCGTCAAATGACACGGATGAATCATGGCGTGTGTTTTCAATACGTGTCGAAAAAATATAACCATCGTTGTAAGGTGCTTCATCTCCCGGCTTTGCCATGTCATATCTAAACTCGACCCGCAAGTGTTTATTTTGACTCCAATAGGAAAAGATTTCTCGTGTGATTTTGCTTGAGATGCCACGAGTCTTATTTATCAAAGCTTCTAGGCGATTGGAATCCTTTATTTCTTCAACAGAGGAATTGGCTAGCGACAGGAGTGCCTCAAATACTTTTTCATTTTTTGTCAACTGCCCGGAATTACTTCTGGAGATAAAGCGGTTAATCGCAATTTTACCAGGAAGCTTTTGATACTCTGCAAAATACGAAAACTTTGGCAAATATTTTAGGAGATATTTTTCTGAGAAAGTATCAAGTTTATCGTTTGGGAATGCTTCATCGAACCAATCCTTAAAGGATTGCTCTGCGTCAGATAGGACGGAGAGTTGATTGAGTTGCGTACGAATGTCCGAGATGGAATCGAATTTGGTGATTTGTGCTCTATCGGGATCGCCAAATGCAAAGTCTGCCGTTTTCTTTGTAAAGAGTTTTTCGAAGTTTGGCTCGAAAGACCATGAGCGATGATTATCATAGCCATTTGTGATCGTCACGATGGTTGACTTTGTAATAAATCCACTTCCAAAAAGAGCATCTATCTCAGTAATTTCATTTTCGGTAAACTTCCAGTGAGATATAAGCACTGTGTTACCATCCGGAATTTCTCCAGCTTCAAAATCGGTTTGATACATTTTAGGATACTCATAAAGTGCGTCGTAAATATCCTCTTTATCAACAGGATTGAGTTTATATAACGCTTGGAGAATAGCGCTTTTTCCAGATTCATTTTTGCCAACCAAACATGTCATTTGGTCGACTGTAAAAGTTTCAGAGTCCAGTATGCACTTGTAGTTTTTAATTCTGACATCGACTAGTAGCATTTATACACATCCTTTCATTCCGTTGTTTGCATTATTGGCTTAAGCAATGCTCAAGTCTGAGCATAGTACTTTCAAAATGGCTTCTAATTTCACATTCCCACAGCACAATGACTTTCCAGCCGTCAGTCTCAAGTGCCTGAATATGCTCCTGATCTCGTTGCTTTGTTCGCTCTATCTTGGGTCCCCAATATGCTTTATTGGATTGACTGGCATGAGCATAATGACTGCCGCAATCATGCCCATGCCAATAGCATCCATGAATGAAGATAGCAATTTTCTTTCTGGTGAATACAATATCCGGTTTTCCGGGCAGCGCCTTGTAATTCACACGGTAGCGGTATCCCATAGAAAACAGCTTGCGGCGCACCAAAAGTTCAATACTGGTATCTTTGCTTTTGATGTGCGACATGATCTCACTACGGCGGACAGAGGAAACAGAATCAGCCATTACACAGACAAATCCAGTGGGAGATCGGAAATATCCTTCAGCCGCTTGCCCTGCACCAAGGTTTCCAACGTTTCTACCGCATCCTCAGAACCCGCCTCTTTAACCGCACGAATCAACTCATAGAGTGCAAAGTGATATACGCAGTCAATATCGCCAGTACCAAGTGCGAGAGATGCCAGACGATTCGGCATGGGCTCTGCCGTCACGACAACGATGTGCGGCAAATGTCCTTTCCGATTGCGGATCAGATTCAAGGCCTCTGTCCGGCTATTCTGTGCACGGTCGCTACGCATCGTGTACTTTGCAGAGACACTGGCATGAAGAATGGGTTTTCCGCCGTTAGACTTCCGAATATCAGCCATTTTGCAGATTTCGTCATCAACAATGGTCTGAGCGGCATTGATCTCGCTGTCCTCATAGAGATCGCGGTAAACAACAACGTCAGGTGCAACGAGGTAATCATTCCCGAGTGCAGCAGCCAACTGTGCGTTCTGTGTCGTAAGCGCATTTAAGCAAGCAAGATGCTCGTACTGCGCAAAATCGCTTGTTTTCAGTTTGTTGTTATTGCCGAGCTGAAGAATTGTCCAGTTTCCGGGACGGAGGTTCTGCAAATAGGGAAAGGTTTCACGCAGGAACTCCATTGTCAGCGTTTCAAATTGCTTTCCGAGAGTCTGCCCGGAAATTTTGTCAACCGTGGAGACAGCATGATGCTGTTCCTCCACAAGAATGTCAACGATCCTCCGCGCAATCGCCTTTGAGCCGCGGCTGCTGGTGTCTGCATTGGATGCGACGCCTGCCGTGGTCAACGTCAGCGTGTTGGTTTCAAATAACCGCTTGTGAAAGTGAAATCTCGCGTTCGCTATCAATGCATCCATGTTCCAGACACTCCTTTATTTTTTCTCCGACTGCCCGGGCAACGGGGGGCGGAAATGCGTTTCCAATCATCCTACAAGCTACTGTTTTCCGGCTTCCAAATGTCCATGTATCGGGGAAACCTTGAATCCGTGCCATCATCCGGCTTGTCAAGCGGGGCATACCCTCAAATCCGGGGGCGGGTGCTTCGTTTGCAATTCCTCGACCATCTACGCCCAACTCCGCCCATGCATTACGGGCGCGTGTGGGACCAAGGTCAGGACCACCGTGCTTCTTGGAGCCGCCTACAAGGGTCGGAGCGATCCGGTTTGCATTAGATGCCCACTGCTTCGCACCTTCCCATCCGTTCTGTGCCATCAAATCACGGAGCGTATCACCAACAGTGGGGGCGCTGTCTGGTTGTTCATCAGGATAGGCAAATGCTCCAATCTGATCCTTCCGAATGCCGATGATAACCACTCTGGGACGTAGCTGCGGAACACCATAATCAGATGCGTTCAAGAGTTTGATATGGGTTACATAGCCGAGCTTTTGAATCGACGTAAAAATGTGGTCGCGGTATTCATCAAAGCCCGGATCAAGAAAGCCACGGACATTTTCAAGCATGACAGCACGCGGTTGAATTTCTTTGATAAGCCGAATGGCCTCCGGGAAAAGGTCCCTTTCGTCTTCCTGACCGAGCTGCTTTCCTGCAACGGAGAAAGGCGGGCAAGGAACGCCGCCAGCCAGCAGATCGACGCCGTGGTATGGGCGTCCGTCAAAATCGTGAACATCTGCGCAAATGACGTTCCACTCCGGGCGATTCTGCTTTAATACCTTGCAATAATCTTCTTCATACTCGACAAGCGCAACATGGACAAAACCCGCCATTGCAAGCCCCAAAGCCTGTCCACCAGCGCCAGCGCATATTTCAACACAAGTCAACGGTTGCTGCATTTTCTTTTCACTCCTGCGTAGTTCGATTGAAATCATGACTGTTCTGTATCTCCTTCATCAATGAACTCCATGATGTCTCCTACATCACATTTGAGCGTCAAGCAAATCTTATGCAGGCTTTCCATAGAGACAAATTCGTTTTTTCCCATTTTGGCAAGCACATTGAAGCTGATACCGGAGGCATCTTTCAAATCTGTCCGGTTCATTTTCTTGTCGATCAACAGCTTCCAGAGCTTATCGTAGGAAATAGGCATCGCAATTCTCCGTTCCAAAGTTAGACTGATTATACTATAGCACAAAACGACGATGTTCGCAAGATAATCTCCTCAGAACGTGAGATGTTCTTTGCAAAGAAAAAAGCCGCCCGCAGGAGCATCCAAACTCCTGCGGACGGCTGTGGCTGATATGAGCTTATACTCGTCCTCTCAACCCATTCTTCTTAGCAAGCTCACTTGCCGCGTGACGGCGCTCGTCGGAATACGGTGCGGTCAGGCGAACGGCAAATCGTCTGCGGTCAATCTCAAAGGTCAGACCGCCCTGTTCGTCATCGTCGGTCTGCCTGCACAGGTTGGGATACTCTGCCGCGTACTGTGTCAGCCGCTTTTTGAGCGCGGTATTGTGCGTCTGGATTTCGACGGTTTTGCTGGCTTCGTCAAAATAGATGCAGGTCGTTTTCTGCCGCTTGGTCAGTCCAGTTTTCATATTGCCTCCATTTCTGCCTGTTCTACGAAAACGGGCGCATTTTCAAGTTTTTTTCTCGGCTCTACACCCGCAAAAACAGGCTGATTTTTGAATGGGGAGCGCCCGGACAATACGCTGCTCGATCTGGACGCTCCCATTCGATAAAATCCGTTTTTCTCAGCTCAACACGACATCAGCGGGCATCGTCCCGCATTGCCGCTTTTTCTCTGCGTGGACGGAAGAAATGCCAGAGGTTATTGCGCTGAATTACGTCTTCATAGTGTTGAACTTTCCCGCGAAGCTCTGCGTTTTCGCGTTCCAGATCCGATGTGCGGAGTTGCCCTTGGTGCTCAGAATCGACTCGCCATTCTCGTCCAGCGCTGGCTTGGAGTTCCACTTCTTGCTCATGCTGACCTGCTGAATCGTCTCCTTGACCGTTCCCACCAGCGATTTATCCTTGCAGCGTTTCGACCACAGGATTTGTTTCTCCACGACGGGGATGTAGACCACATGAAGGTGGTAGTGGTACACGTCCTGCCCCAGTGCGTCGGACATAGCGCGGTTGCGCTCATCGGCGTGCATGACCGCCGATAGGATGTACTGCTCGCCGCCCACAATTTTGATTGCAGCTTTGTAGGCATCGGCGTAAAATTGTTTTGCAAATTCATAGCCGCCGTGGTTGAAGAAGTACGCGGAGTTGACGTCGAAGATCGGCTCTCCGAATTTCTCAGCATCCGCTTTCAGGCCGCGGGTGGAAATCACGCCGTCGGAGCGCATCTGCTCGAACATCTCCTTATACCCGGCGGTTGGTGTTTTGAAATGGACGTTATATTGTGTCCGTTCGGGAACGATATCCTGATTGACATACGATGATTTTTCGCGCTCGTTGTGTGCTTGCGCGTTGCCGATGTCTGCGTCTTTCATTCTTGCGTTTCTTGCGCTGGTACGGTGGATACCGTCGCCTCTTGCCATAGGCAGTTTACCTCCTGAGTTCAGATTGTGCAGGACGGGGGCTTTCGGGGAGGCACTTCTGCGGAAGTGTAATAACCCACTATGATACTTTCATCCTGCGGCTGCAAAGTATCGTGGGCTCTCCGAGGGGGTATGCGGCATCTGCGGATGCCTCTGCCGGTTTTGCAGTTTGCGGTGTGGATACAAACCGCAAAAACCGGCGTGGTCAGCAGCTTATTTGCAGACAAGTTCCGCTCATAATCTCCTGCCCACATCCATCTCAAACTCTGCGGATTTTTCGATGGGGACGGGGGACGCGGAAGGTCGTGCTGCCGGCCTTTCTCCGCGACGGTCGCAACGATTGCGTCGGTTGTTTTGGTGGTATTATTTTCACCGTTGCAACCGTCGCAGCCGTCGCGCAGATTATTCACATGCAGCTACGAAGGTCAGTGTGATACACCGCCCTTCGTGCCGAACCTTGTTCTCATAGCGGACATGGTATTCATCCAGCAGCCTGCCGGATTTTACATTCAGATACTTGCTCAGCGCATTTGCCGCCATGCCGACATGGACGGCATCGGCAAGCGCAGAGGGCGAGCCTGTCCATACCGGCTGTTCTGCGGACACCAGCCTTGAAACGGATTCCAGAACATGATCGGGCGGCTCTTTGTGCAGCTCGTTTTCTACCTTTTCAAGATTCCAGATTTGCGTGTCGGCATCCTTTTTCAGATAGAGAATCTGATCCTGCTGGTCGCGCCCCACGACGTCGATGGTTGCCTCCAATGCCGTGCGCTTTTTCTTCTGCATGAGAAGCGACCCGTCCGCACAACCGAGCAATCCTGTTGTACCGGAGATCATTTCGAAGCTGTCACCGGCAGGCTGCTTGCGGGTGTGGTGAACAGTCAGAACGCAGACGCAGTGCTTGTCGGCAAATTGCTTGAGCCGACCGATGATCTCATAATCGCTGGCGTAGCTGTACGCCTCGCCGCCGACCTCGCGGATTTTCTGCATGGTGTCAATGATAATGAGTTTGGTGTCGGGATGTTCCCACACGAAGTTCTCAAGCTGCTCGTCCAGCCCGTTTCCAATCTTGCCCGCCGCGGTTGCAAAGTGCAGCCGGTCGGTGTCGTTGACGCCGTACATCATGAACATACGGCTCTGGATGCGCTGAAAATCATCTTCCAGCGCGAGGTACAGCACTGTGCCGGGGTAGACTTCGTAGCCCCACAGAGCTTCGCCCGTGCTGACATGATAGGCGATCTGCGCCACCAGAAATGACTTGCCAATCTTCGGCGCTCCTGCGAGGATGTATGCGCCCGCATAGAGCAAGCCGTCGATGATCGGCGGCCTGCTCTGATACGCAGTCTGGTACAGCTCGGTCATGGAAATTGTGTGCAGGTAATGCGGATCGGTTAATCGCTGCATCCTGCGGTAAATTTCATCCAGACTTTCTGCGCTGTTTTGAAAATCACCGTTGATTTCCTGCTCAAAAGTGGATATACTGTTCTCAGTTGAATTGTGAAGCGGCTGCCCATCATCTGCGCCAACAGATGTGTCCGGGGCGGTCGTTTTCTTTTTGCGGATTTCATTCTCCATAGGCGTTTTCCTCCTTCATGCCGTCCATGATGGCTGCGATCATTTCAATCACATCCAGCAGCTCGTCGTTCACGCTGCCGCCCGCTTCAATGCGCCGCAGCTCGTTCAGCACAGCGGCAAGCTGGTCGCGCAGCGCTTTGTAGACCCGTGGATTGCCCTGTACCACCACGTCCTTGCAAATCAGGCGGCGGGTGATGTAGTCCTGTTTCGTCAGCCCTGAGAGCTTGACAAAGGTTTCAATCTGCCAGTCTTCCTCCGGTGATACCCGGAAGGCAACAGTCTTGTTGCGCCAGCGGTTGTGGTTGTCTCGGTTTTTCAGTGACATTTTAATTGCTCCTTTCGACGTTCAATTTATCTGCCATTTCCTTCTGCACAGTTGGGAACAGATGCGCGTACCGATAGGTGATCTCCACACTTTCGTGTCCCACACGATTGCCGATGGCAACGGCGGAATAGCCCATGTTGATAAGTAAAGAAACGTGGCTGTGTCTCAAATCGTGGATTCTAATGACCTTGACACCAGACGCCTTGCACCCGAACTCCATGCCGCGCTTCAAGGTGTGCTTGGTCAGAGGGAAGATGCGGCTGTCCGGTTCCAGTCCGTAAAGCTGCTTGAAATAGTCCTGCATCTCGTCACAGAGGAAGTCAGGCATCTGGATTACGCGATTGCTTTTCTTCGTTTTCGGCGTGGTGATAACGTCCTTGCCCTGTAGCCGCTGATAGGATTTATTGATGCGGAGCGTTTTCTTCTCAAAATCGAAGTCCGCAGGCGTCAGTGCCAGCAGTTCACCCTCGCGGATGCCACACCAGTACAGGATTTCAAAGGCGTAGTACAGCATGGGCTTGTCCATCATGGCGTCGATGAATTTGATGTATTCTTCCTTCGTCCAGAACAGCATTTCCTTCGGCTGCTCGCTGCCCATATTCCCGGCCTTTGCAGCGGGATTGATCTGTAAGCCGTAATACTTGATGGCGTGGTTGAAAATACAGCTCAGTTGGGTATGAACGTTCTTGAGATAGTCCGGGGAATAGCTTTCGCCGCTTGACTTGGTGTGCTGCCGTATCTCGTTCTGCCAGTCGATCACATCACGGGCGGTGATTTCCGAGAGCTTGCGCTTCTTGAAATACGGAAGAATCTTCGTGCGGATGATATGCTCCTTGCTGAGCCATGTGTTGAGCTTCAGCTTGGGCTTGACGTCCTTTTCATAGAGCGCCACAAAGCTCTCGAAGCTCATATTGACATCAGCCTGCTTCTGCATCAGAAACTCGCGTTCCCATGCCTGAGCCTCTTTCTTGGTCGCAAAGCCGCGCTTCAATTTTTGCTGGCGTTCACCGCGCCAGTCGGTATAGCGAAACTGCACATACCATGAGCCGTTCTTCTTGTCCTTAAACGCTGCCATTCGATTCCCTTCTTTCCTTCGGTTCTCTCGTTCCGTAGAACTTCTCATGGAAGAACTTGCGGTCGATCCTGCCTGCAATGGTGATGCAGCCGGTCTTTCGCAGCTCTTCGTTCAGCTCACGGATGAGCTTATACGCATACGGAACCGATACGCCAAGCTCTTCCGCAACTTCATTTACTCTCATAAAAATTTCTCCTGCCATAGGCAAAATACCTTCCTTTCCTGATTTGTGGTTGATTGCTTCGCCGTTCTATCCGCCGGACTCTGGCAGGCAACCCTTTTCGGCGCTGTGCCGTTTTCTTTTCTCCTTGGCACGCTCATTTCATCGCCTGCTTCCCCGGAGAAAGTATCCCTTGGACGGTCATTCAGTTTTGCGGTTTTTGGATTTCACCCCCCTCTCACCTTACAACGGACATTTTTCCTGCATTTTGGGGTACCCTAAATTGTAAAATTTTTATGAATTAAACTAATATGCTTAGCTTACAACTATTGTACTATACATATAAGTTTAAGTCAAGCCGGCTCGCAGGAAAATATTAAATAAATTTGCTTAGATTTTTCTTGACGAAATTAAACATATCTGCTATACTCATTATCAAAGACAACCGACACAGGAGATGGCTATTATGGCGATTGGTGAACGCATCCACTTTTTCCGCACGATGCGGGGCATGACACAGAAATATCTCGGTATGGCGCTGGGCTTTCCGGAGAAATCCGCAGATGTTCGCCTTGCGCAGTACGAGAATGGTTCCAGAACGCCCAAGGCGGACGTGACCGCTGCGCTGGCACAGGCGCTTGACGTTTCGCCCAAGGCGCTGGATGTACCGGACATTGACTCCTATGTGGGGCTGATGCACACGCTGTTCACGCTGGAAGACCGCTACGGTCTTGAGGTCTGTGAGTGCGAGGATGAGGTGCATCTGCGCGTTCATATCCACAAAGGACGCGACGCAGCGGAGCTTCACAGGATGCTTTCCGCATGGGGTGCGATTGCCGCCAAGCTGAAAGCGGGGGAGATCACCAAAGAAGAATATGACCGCTGGCGCTACCGCTACCCTGAACTTGACACCTCCGGTCAGTGGCACAAGATCACGCCGTCGCAGGAGCTGAGTGATATGCTCCTTGCCGATCTCAAGGAACATAGTGAAGAATAACAAAAGGCTCTGCCGACCTTCTTTTACAGAAAGTCAGCAGAGCCTTTTTCGCTCTCAATATAGGATTGGATGCGACATCAAACCTGCAAACCATTCGCTCGCCAAAACAAGAACAAACAAAATGGCTTTAGTATCTGCTATCATTTTGCTATCAAACAGGAAATGAGATTTTCAAAAAGTGAGTGTTTTCAAGGCTTTACAGCCCATCATATTCACTTTTTTCTCATTCCCACTCCACCGTCGCGGGGGGCTTGGAGGTGATATCGTAGACGATCCGGTTGATGTGCTTCACCTCGCCGACGATGCGACCGGAGATCTTGTCCAGCAGGTCATAGGGGATGCGGGACCAGGTGGCGGTCATGAAGTCCTGGGACTGCACCGCACGCAGGGCCAGGGTATAGTCATAGGTGCGCTCGTCGCCCATGACGCCCACGCTGCGCAGATCCGTCAGCACGGCGAAATACTGGCTGGTGGTGCGGTCCAGACCGGCCAGCGCCATCTCCTCCCGGAAAATGGCGTCGGCATCCCGAAGGATGGACAGCTTTTCCTCGGTGATCTCGCCGATGACGCGGATGGCCAGGCCGGGACCCGGGAAGGGCTGACGCCACACCAGCTGCTCCGGCAGGCCCAGCTCCAGGCCCAGCTGCCGCACCTCATCCTTGAACAGGCGGCGCAGAGGCTCCACGATGTCCTTGAAATCCACGCAGTCAGGCAGACCGCCTACGTTGTGGTGGCTCTTAATGACGGTGGACTCGCCGCCCAGGCCGGACTCCACCACATCGGGATAGATGGTGCCCTGGGCCAGGAAGTCCACGGCGCCGATCTTCTTGGCTTCCTCCTCGAACACGCGGATGAACTCCTCACCGATGATCTTCCGCTTACGCTCGGGGTCCGTGACACCGGCCAGCTTGCTCAGGAAACGGGGACCGGCGTTGACCCGGCGGACGTCCACGTTGAACTGCTTGGTCATCACATGCTCCACCTGGTCGCCCTCGTCCTTGCGCAGCAGGCCGTGGTCCACAAAGATGCACGTCAGCTGACGGCCCACCGCCCGCTGCAGCAGCGCGGCGGCCACGGAGCTGTCCACGCCGCCGGACAGAGCCAGCAGCACCCGGCCATTGCCGATCTTCTCCCGGCACTGGGCCACAGCCTCCTCCAGATAGGACGCCATGGTCCACTCCGGCCGGAAGCCGCAGATCTTATACAGGAAGTTCTCCAGAATTTGGCGGCCATACTCGGTATGCACCACCTCCGGGTGGAACTGCACGCCGTAGAGCTTCTTTTCCAGACACTGGACCGCCGCGTGGCGGCAGCCCTCGGTGGAGGCGATGATCTCGAAGCCGGGGGCCAGGCGCTCCACCTCCACCCCGTGGCTCATCCAGTACACAGCCGTCTCCGGCACGCCGTCGAACAGGGGAGAGGCGGTATGGGTCAGCTCCGTCTTGCCGTACTCCCGGGTGTCCGCCTTGCAGCACTGACCGCCCAGCAGGTGCATCATCAGCTGCAGACCGTAGCAGATACCCAGCACGGGAACACCCATGGACAGCATCTCCGGGTCGATCATGGGAGCGCCGGGGTCAAACACCGTGGCCGGGCCGCCGGTGAAGATGATGGCGTCCGGGGCAAAGGCCCGGACCTCGTCCATGGTCATGCGGAAGGATTTGATCTCGCAGTATACGCCGCATTCACGGACGCGGCGGGCCACCAGCAGGTTGTACTGGCCGCCGAAATCCAGCACTAAAACCTTTTTCATACGGGATCATCCTCCCGGAAGGTGATGTGGTCGGGGGTCGCTTCCTCGATGACGGCCAGGGAGTGGATGGGATAGCCCTTCTCCCGCAGGGCGTCGCCGCCGTGCTGGAAGCCCTTCTCCACTGCCACGCCAATGCCCACCAGCTCAGCCCCGGCGGCCTTGACGATGTCGATGAGGCCCTGCATGGCATAGCCCTTGGCCATGAAGTCGTCGATGATCAGCACCCGGTCCTTGGGACCCAGCCACTCCTGGGCCACGATGAGGGTCACTTTTTTCTTATAGGTATAGGAGAAGATCTCGCTCTGATACAGGCCGCCCTCGATATTGTCGCTCTTGGCCTTCTTGGCGAACACCATGGGAACGCCGTATTTCTGGGCACACACCGTGGCCAGAGGGATGCCGCTGGCCTCCGCCGTCAGCACCATGGTGATGTCCTTCACATCGAAATACTTGGCGAACTCATCGGCCAGCTGGCTCATAAGGGCGGTGTCCACCCGGTGATTCAGGAAACCGTCCACCTTGATGATGTTGCCGGGCAGGACCTTACCTTCCCGGCGGATGCGCTCCTTCAGCAGTTCCATAAATTCCTCCTATAAATCTCACATTGCTGTGAATAATGACTCTATTCTGCCCTATTCACGCCGCAAAAGCAAGGGGTCGAAAGGGCGAAGTTCCCGGCATTTCCGGGGCGGGTTTTGTCACTTATGACGGCGTTTAGCCCCGGCGCAGGCTCTCCCGGATAAAATCGCTGAAGCGCTGGGCCGCAGACGTCAGGGGCACGTCCCGCAGCACGCACAGGTCCACGCTGCGGGGCGGGATATCAAAGGACGTGCGCAGCTTCCGCAGGCGGCCGCTTTCCAGCTCCCGGCGGACAAACTCCTCCGTGACGCCGGCCACGCCGAACCCGATGGCCGCCAGGTCCACCAGCAGGCTCCGGGCGCCCAGCTCGATCTCCGGGTTCAGGTGCAGCCCGTTCTGCAGAAAGTATTTTTCCAGATACAGCCGGGAGGAGGCCTTCCGCTCCAGCAGAATCAGCGGGAACCGGGCAATCTCCTCCAGGGTGTATACATGGTCGAAGTCGCAGGGATACTCCGCCCCGGCCACGAAAATGGAGTGGGTGGCCAGGCACGGGAAGGTCTCCAGAGACGCTCCCTCCTGGGGGGTGCTGGCAAAGGCAATGTCCACCTTGCCGGACTGCAGCAGGCCCAGAACCTTGTGGCTCCGGCCGGAGATGATCTGAATATGAATGGCCGGATACTGCCGGTGGAACCGGTCCAGATACGGCAGCAGGAACTGGCTGGTCACCGTGTCGCTGGCGCCGATGGTCAGGTGGCCCATCTGCAGGTCCCGGCTCTGGGACAGCTTCTCCTCGCCGGTTTCCAGCAGGCCCATGGCGCTGCGGACGTATTCATACAGCATCCGCCCGTCGGCGGTCAGGGTGACGCCCCGGGAGTTCCGGGCGAACAGCCGGGTCTGCAGCTCCGCCTCCAGCTGCTTGATGGACTGGCTGACGGCGGACTGGGATATAAACAGAGTCTGGGCGGCGGCGGTGATGTTTCCGGCCTCCGCTACCTCCTTGAACACACGATAAAGCTCCAGCTTCACGGACATGACAGCACCTCATTAAGAAAAATAATGCGTACAGTTTGTATCATCTGCTGTAATTATATCAAATATTCCCGGGAATGCAACCCCTATCTTTCCTTCCCCGAAGGATTCGGCATTTTTTCCGATTTCCCTTGCTTTTTCCCGGCGGCTTCTGTATAATCATGACTGGCTTTTGCTGCAAGAGTAGAAGCGGCGCGTTAAGTGCCGGTCGGATGGGAGGTTGCCGCCGGACGAAGGAGACCTGTCTCCGCGGTGCCGTCTTCGCATCCGCTTTGGCAGCCGGCCCGGGGGTTCGCGCCCTGACAAGTGCATACTCCCCAACCTCCTCCCAATTTTTACCCGAATTAGGAGGTATTTTTTATGTCTGAACGTCACACCCATGCATCTGCCCACGGCAGACCCAAGTGGCCCGTGCGGGCCATGGTCACCTGCGCCCTGCTGACCGCCGTCAGCGTGGTGCTGGCCCGGTTCCTGATCCCTACCCCCAACGAGGTGACCCGCTTTTCCTTGGAAGCGGTGCCTATCTTCCTGGCCGGGATGCTGTTCGGGCCGCTGCCCGGGGCCCTGACAGGCTTTGCCGCCGATTTCATCGGCTGCCTGTTCTCCCCCTATGGCTACAACCCGATTTTCTGCGTGCCCCCGATCCTGTACGGCCTGTGCGCCGGGCTTTTCCGTCCCTGGCTGACCCGCAGATGCAGCCCCCTGCGGCTGGCTCTGGCGTTCCTGCCGCCGGTGATCCTGGGGTCGGTGCTGTACCAGAGCTTCGCCTTGGCCATGATCTATGGCGGCGGCGCAAAAGCCGCGTACTTTCTCACCCGGCTGGCGGCCCGCAGCGTGCAGTTCGCCATTACCGGCGTGCTGGACGTGCTGGTGGTGTGGCTTCTGCAGCGTTCCGGCGCTCTGCGGGCCGTGGGCCTGCCGCCGGTGCAGTCGAAAGGAAATGATATACAGTGAACATTGACGAAACCCTGTCTTATATCCACGCCGTCTGCTGGCGCAGCAGCATCCCGGGGCTGGAGCGCATCCGGGCGCTGCTGGCGCTGATGGGGGACCCCCAGAAGGGCCTGGAGTTCATCCACGTCACCGGCACCAACGGCAAGGGCTCCACCTGTGCCATGATGGCCAGCATCCTCCAGGCGGCGGGCTATCGCACGGGCCTGTACACCTCGCCCTTCCTGATCCGGTTCAACGAGCGCATGCAGGTGGACGGCCGGCAGATCACCGACGACGAGCTGTGCGAAATCACGGCCCAGGTCCGCCCTCTGGCGGACTCCCTGGACCCTCACCCCACGGAGTTTGAGATGGTCACGGCCATCGCCTTCGCCTATTTCGCCCGGCACAACTGCGATATCGTGGTGTGCGAGGTGGGCATGGGCGGCGAATTTGACGCCACCAACGTGATCCCCGCCCCGGAGGCCGCCGTGTTCTGCAACATCGGTCTGGATCACACCCAGTATCTGGGGGACACCATTGAAAAAATCGCCGCCACCAAGGCCGGGATCATCAAGCCCGGCTGTGACGCGGTGCTGTACCGCCAGACGGCCTCTGCGGAGGAGATCATCCGCCAGCGGTGCGAGCGTCTGGGTGTTCCCCTGCACCTGGCGGATTTCGACGGCATCCGTCTGGAAAGCGCCGGGTTGGAGGGCCAGGTTTTCGATTGGGAGGAGCTTACCGGCCTGCGCCTGCCGCTGCTGGGACGGCACCAGCTGTGCAACGCCGCCGTGGCCCTGACGGCCATCCGGGTGCTTCAGGCCCGGGGCTGGGCCATTACCGACTCCCATATCCGCCGGGGGCTGGCCTCCACCGACTGGCCCGGCCGGTTCCAGATCATCGGCCATGATCCTCTGTTCATCATCGACGGCGGCCACAATCCCCAGTGCATCCAGGCCCTGGAGCAGAACATCCGGGACTATCTGCCCGGGCGGCCCCTGACGGTGCTGACCGGGGTCATGCAGGACAAGGACTACCACTGCATGTACCGGGGCGTGGCGCCCTACGCCAACTCCTTCATCACGGTGACGCCGGATAACCCCCGGTCCCTGCCTGCCGGTGAGCTGGCGGCCTATATCCGGGAGCTGGGCTGTTCTGCCACGGCCTGCGGCACCATCCGGGAGGGGGTGGCCCTGGCCCTGGAGCAGGCAGGGCCTGACGGCACGGTGCTGTGCTACGGGTCCTTGTACCTCATCGGAGACGTGGAGCTTCAGCTGCGGGAGCTGAGAAAATAAAGGAAATGAGCGTGCATCCGCCCTCTTTACCCGGATGCACGCTCACTTCATAGGCACGGGAGGTAAGACCCTCTCCACTCATGATTATATTTGATTTTCATATTTTCGTCAAGTGTAAAATTCGAATAATTGTAAGCTATCTACTGATAAGTATTTTTGAGACTGTCAAAAGAAGACTTCATGACAAGCTGGTTATTGACGCAGCACCCCCGATGGACGTATAATCATCCTGACGAAAGGAGGCCCGGCACATGACCCAGTGCGAAGCCTGCTGCTTTTATAACTACGACGAGGAATACGACGAATACATCTGCGACGTGGACCTGGACGAGGACGAGATGGTGCGGTTCCTGTCCGGACGGGGGGACTGCCCCTACTGGCGGCCCGGCGACGAATACCGCACCGCCCGGCGTCAATAGGCGGAAATATAGGTGGATTTTTCCACCGCCCTGTGATACAATGGCCCTGCCGCATACGCGGCGCAAAGGGAGAGTGAGAAAATGGATAAGCTATGCGACCTGCTGGACATCCGGCCCGGCGTCACCGCCCTGATCGGCGGCGGCGGCAAGACCACCCTGATGTATCACCTGGCCCGGGAGCTGCGGGAGCGGGGCACCGTGGCGGTGACCACCACCACCAAGATCTGGCCCCCCACCGGCATCGCCGTGGCCCAGGACCCGGATACCGCCCGGGAAATTCTGGCCCGGGAGGGCCTGGTGTGTCTGGGGGTCCCGTCGGCCCAGGGCAAGCTGGTGTCCCCGGGCTTTGAGGGCTGGGACGCCCTGGCGGACTATACCCTGGTGGAGGCGGACGGCTCCGCCGGAAAGCCCTTCAAGGGCCACGAAAAACACGAGCCGGTGCTGCCGCCCCGGCGCAGCACCACCATTCTGGTGCTGGGAGCCGACGGCTTCGGCCGTCCCATCAGCGTTGCGGCCCATCGTCCGGCCCTGTATGCCCGGCTGGCCGGTGTGCCGGAAAACCGGCCCGTGACCCCGGCCATCGCAGCCCGGGTGGCCGCCCGGGAGGGATTTCATGACCAGGTTTTCGTGAACCAGGTGGACCAGGAGGAGGAGCGTCCCCTGGCCCGGCAGCTGGCGGAGCGGCTGGACTGCCCGGTGGCTGCCGGTTCCCTGCGGTCCGGCTGCTGGGAAAAGATCAAATAACAGGAGGATTCAACTATGGAACGTACCTATGCGGAATATGCCGCCCACCAGGCGGTGGAGCTGCTGGCCATCGACAGCCCCACGGGCTTCACCCGGCAGGCGGCGGAGTGGGTGCTGAACGCCTTCCGGTCCCTGGGCTATGAGGCCCGGACCACCGTCAAGGGCGGCGTTCTTATCGACCTGGGCGGCAGCGACGAGAATGACGGCCTGCTGCTGGAGGCCCATGCCGACACCCTGGGCGGCATGGTGGCGGAGATCAAGGGAAATGGCCGCCTGCAGCTGACGGCTCTGGGCGGTATGCGTCCGGAAAACGGCGAGGCGGAGAACGTCCGGGTCTACACCCGCGGCGGCCGGGTCATCGAGGGCACCTTCCAGCTGTGCAACGCCTCCGTCCACGTCAACGGCGAATATGCCAACGCCAAGCGCAGCTATGACACCTGCGAGGTGGTGCTGGACGAGGACGTGAAGTCCGCCGATGATACCCGCGCTTTGGGTGTGGAGGTGGGCGACATCGTCTGCTTCGAGCCCCGGACCCGGATCACCGGCTCCGGCTATATCAAGAGCCGCTTCCTGGACGACAAGCTGTCCGTGGGCATTCTGCTGGGCCTGGCCAAGTTCATGAAGGACAAGGACCTCACGCCCCGCCGCCGGGTATATGCCCATGTGACGGTGTATGAGGAGGTGGGCCACGGCGGTGCGGCCAACGTGCCCCAGGGCGTTACCGAGGCCATCAGTGTGGATATGGGCTGCGTAGGCGACGGCCTGCGCTGCACCGAGCGCCAGGTGTCCATCTGCGCCAAGGATTCCGGCGGGCCGTACAGCTATGAGGTGGTGGGAAAGCTCATTGACGCTGCCCAGCGGGAAAAGGCCGACTACGCCGTGGATGTATATCCCCACTACGGCTCCGATGTAGAGGCCACCCTGTCTGCCGGAAACGACCTGCGCCACGGGCTTATCGGCGCCGGCGTCTACGCCAGCCACGGCTATGAGCGCAGCCATATCGATGGCGTGTGGAACACCCTGAAGGTGCTCAAGGGATATCTTGAAATTTAAAAACTGCCCCTTATGTTAGACAGCCCCTGCGGGAAAATCCCGCAGGGGCTGTTGTTCGATTTGGGATGCTTTACCGGCCGACAGACTCCTCAGCGATCTTTCTGGCGACTTCCTCGTCAGTCAGATAGGCGCTGGGGGCGGGGGCCACGCCGCGGCCCCACTCGATCCAGTTGACCACAAAGAAGGAGATGGTGCTCACCAGGCATCCGGCCACCACCGGCATCAGGAACATCCAGGTGCCGCCGCCGCCCACGATCTGCCACACCACAAAGGCGATGGTGCCGCAGATGATGGAGATGATACCGGAGTTCTTGGTGGCCTTGGGCACTGCCAGGCCCAGGCCATATGCGGCGAAGGGACCGGCGCAGCGAATGCCGAAGGCGAAGGTGTTCATGGCCACGATAGACACGCCGAACAGAGAGATCAGCATGGCCACAACGGCGGACAGCACGTTGCAGGCCCGGGTATAGAAGATGGTCTGCTTGTCCGTCAGCTGCTTCTTGCCGCCCAGACCGGTGTACAGGTCGTTGATGATCATGGTGGACATGCACAGCAGGTTGGAGTCGGCGGAGGACATGGTGGCGCAGATGATGGCGGCGGAGATCAGGCCCGTCACCACACCGGGGGCATAATGACCGGTGACGATCATCATGGCGTTGCTGCCGTTCTCGGCCAGGCCGGGCAGCTGATCCTGCAGAGCGAAGGCAGCCAGACCCAGCAGGGTGGGGAAGATGGACATGGCGGCCATGAGGATAGCGGAGACAAACGCAGCGTTCTTGGCGGTCTTTTCGTCCTTGGCGGTCTCAAAGCGGGAGACCATCTCGGGACCGGCCAGGAAGGTGCAGAAGTAGTTGAAAATGTAGCCGATGATGGAAGCCCAGCCGATCTGGGTCAGGTTCAGCTTCTCACCGGGCAGAGCCGCAGAGATGGCGCTCCAGCCGCCGGCATGGTTCAGCACGATGGGAGTGGCGATGGCCAGGCCCACCAGGATGATGCCGAACTGCACCAGGTCGGAGATCTGGTCGGCGATCATGCCGCCCATGGTGGTGTACAGAATGATGACGATGCCCGCGAAGATCAGGCACACATTCAGGGGAATGGAGGGGATCAGGGCGTTGATGACGCCGCCGGAGGCGGCGATCTGGGAGGAGGTCAGGCAGAACAGCGACAGCACGGACAGGATACCCGTGAAGTTGCTGGAGAACTTGCCGAACCGGCGGCCCACCACCTCGGGGATGGTCACGGCCATGGTCTTGCGGATCTTGGGAGCGAAGTAGGCCAGGGGGATCATGGCGATGGAAGCCGCCAGGACGTACCACACGGCGCTGAGGCCCCAGTCGCCGAAGGCCTTCTGGGCCAGGCCCGTGGTGCAGCCGCCGCCGATGTTGTTGGCGGACAGGGAGAACGCCACCATGAACAGGCCCATGCGGCGTCCGGCCACCATGTAGTCCTTGGCGTTCTTGATCTGGACCTTGCTGACCACGGCGCCCACGGTCAGCATGCCCACCAGATATGCGACAACGATAATCAGGGGCAGAATTTGAATTTCCATATGCTTTTCTCCTTCTTTTTTTCCCGGATTCCTGCTGGGTACTTCACTACTTTACTCGCAAATATTGCACCATGCAACAAAAATTTGATCAATTTGTTAGCTTTCTGTGAATTCAACAAAACATACCGTTTATAATCGTCTATAATGCATAAAAACGCAGAATTGCGCTAAATTATGTCATTATCGACAAACATCCCTGCCATTTGCTGGAATTATACCGGCATGATGCACTCCTCCGCCGGGCGAAAAAATCCCCCGGTTCAATGTGAACCGGGGGACAGGCAGCTTGTCAAAAAGTCTTTTTGACAAGCTGCTTGCGGTTTTTCAGAACTTAGAAAGTTCTGAAAAACCTGTGATTGCAAGCGAAAGACACCCCTGATGGGTTTCTTTCGTAACTATCTTCCTTTCCGATGGCGAAAGATTTCCGGATTTTTTGACAGTCTCAGGTCTTACTTCTCCTTATAATACAGACGGCAGTGGCAGTACCCCTCAAAGTCGGGGTCTGCGATCTGGTCTTTGAATTCCTTGCACATGCAGCGGGTTTCCTCCGTCCGGGCCAGGCGGCACGGGCAGTACCCGCCGGTGCGCTTTAACCCCTCCCGGATGGCGTCCACCACCTGCCGGTCCTCGTTGAGCCGAACCTTCATGGCGCGCCTCCTTTCTGATTTGTACACTCACTATAACATGTACAGGCCCCGTCCGCAATATGCAAATGCAACACTTTGTCCCGGGCTGATTTTCATGTGCCGAAATTTATTGCATTTATACGAAACAATTTTCGTCACAATCTTGGCAATGGAGTGGGAAACGTTCCCGGTTTTCCGCCGTTTCCGAAGATTTCAAAATTTCAGGCCGCCCTATGGTTCCGTGAATTTTTCTGCAATGTTTTCTCATCAATTATGAAAATTTCTCATCGGATAGACAACTTTTCTGAAACAATTGACTTTTGAAATCAATTGTGGCATTCTGTAGCTGTAACCAATATCAGTCCGTCTGCGGCGCACAGCCAAACGCCGCAAGCGGACGGAAGGAGTGGAACTGTTTTGAGCAGACTTGACATCAAAACCCCCAGCAGGGCTCAGACCGTGGTAGAGGGTCTTTACCGCGATGTGGAGCGCCGGATCGCCGCCAGCCCTCCGGGCCTGTGCCCGGTGGAAATGTCTCTGTCGTTTCTGCAGCTGTGCCACGCCCAGACCTGCGGCAAGTGCGTTCCCTGCCGCATCGGCCTGGGCCAGCTGACCAAACTCATTTCCCAGGTGCTGGACGGCACCGCCAACATGGACACCGTCCGCATCATCGAGAAAACCGCCCGCAGCATCGTGGACACCGCTGACTGCGCCATCGGCCGGGACGCCGCCCGCCTGGTGGTGGATGGCCTGGAGGGCTTCCGGGACGACTATGAGGAGCACGTGCAGCACCACCGGTGCCTGGCAAGCCTCCAGAATCCCGTGCCCTGCGTTGCCCTGTGTCCGGCGGGGGTGGATATCCCGGGCTACATGGCCCTGGTGGGGGTCGGGCGCTACGCCGACGCCGTGCGCCTGATCCGCAAGGACAACCCCATGCCCACCGCCTGCGCCTACATCTGTGAGCATCCCTGCGAGGCCCGCTGCCGCCGGAATATGATCGACGATCCCATCAACATCCGGGGCCTGAAGCGGTATGCCGTGGACCACGCAGGCGTGGTGCCCAATCCCCCCTGCGCCCCGGCCACCGGCAAGACCGTGGCCATCGTGGGCGGCGGCCCCAGCGGCCTCAGCTGCGCCTATTACCTGGCCCTGATGGGCCATAAGGTCACCATTTTCGAGGAGTGCAGCAAGCTGGGCGGCATGCTGCGCTACGGCATCCCCAGCTACCGCTTCCCCCGGGAGAAGCTGGACGCCGAGATCGACTCCATCCTGTCCCTGGGCATCGAGGTCCGCACCAACGTCCGCATCGGCCGGGACATCTGGCTGGAGGAGCTGGAAAAGCAGTTTGACTGCATCTACATCGCCATCGGCGCCCACCAGGACAAGAAAACCGGCATTCCCGGCGAGGACAGCAGGAACGTCATGTCCGCCGTGGAGATGCTCAAGGCCATCGGCGACGACGTGATGCCCGACTTCACCGGCAAGCAGGTGGTGGTCATCGGCGGCGGCAACGTGGCCATGGACGTCACCCGCAGCTCCATCCGCCTGGGGGCCGGCAAGGTCACCTGTGTGTACCGCCGCCGCCTGGAGGATATGACGGCCCTGCCTGACGAGGTGGCAGGAGCCACCGCCGAGGGGGCGGAGATGATGACCCTGGCAGCTCCCGTCCGCATCGAGGCCGACGAGGACGGCGTGGCCCGGGCTCTGTGGGTCCAGCCCCAGATCATCGGCGACGTGGACGGCTCCGGACGTCCCAAGCCCAACAAGGCCGCTCTGGACCAGGTGCGCATCCCGGCGGATATCATCGTGGTGGCCATCGGCCAGGGCATCGAGATCCAGGGCTTTGACCAGGCCGGCGTGCCCATTACCCGCGGCGGACGGCTGGTGGCCGCCCTGTCCGGTCAGGTCAACGATATGGACAACATCTTTGCCGGCGGCGACTGCGTCACCGGCCCCGCCACCGCCATCCGGGCCATTGCCGCCGGAAAGGTGGCTGCCGCCAACATCGACGAGCACCTGGGCTTCCACCATGAGATCCGGGTGGACGTGGACATCCCGGCTCCCCGGCTGAACAACCGCCCGCCCCACGGGCGCATCAACACCACCGAGCGCCAGGCCTGTGAGCGCAAGTGCGACTTTGAGGACATCGAGTGCGGTCTCACCGAGGAGGGCGCCGTCACCGAGGCCTCCCGCTGCCTGCGGTGCGATCACTTTGGCTACGGCATTTTCAGAGGAGGTCGAGATATCAAATGGTAACGCTGACCATCGACAACAGAACCGTCACCGTGCCGGAGGGCACCACCATTTTAGAGGCCGCCCGCTCCGTGCGCCTGGATATTCCCACCCTGTGCTACCTGAAGGACATCAACGAGATCGGCGCCTGCCGCATCTGTATGGTGGAGGTGGAGGGGGAGCAGCGCCTGGTGGCCGCCTGCGACACCCAGGTGGCCGAGGGCATCGTGGTCCACACCAACTCTCCCCGGGTCCGTGAGGCCCGCCGGGTGAATCTGCGGCTGCTGCTGGCCCAGCACGACATCCGCTGTCCCAAGTGCACCCGCAGCGGCAACTGCAAGCTCCAGCAGCTCACCAACGACTATAACCTGCTGGGCAACCACTATATCAAGGACCTGCGGCCCATTGAGCCGGATTTCAGCACCCCCGTGGTGCGGTTTGAAAACCGCTGCATCCGCTGTATGCGCTGCATCCAGGTCTGCGACAAGATCCAGGGTATGCACATCTGGGACCTGATGGGCACCGGTACCCGCACTACCATCGGTGTGTCCGGGGCCAGGACGTTGGCAGACTCCGACTGCACCTTCTGCGGCCAGTGCATGACCCACTGTCCCGTGGGCGGTTTGCAGGAGCACGACGACACCGGCCGGGTGTTCGACGCCCTGGCCAACCCCAAGAAGATCACCGTGGTCCAGATGGCCCCGGCGGTCCGGGCCGCCTGGGCGGAATACTACCACCTGAAGCCCGAGTACGCCACTGCCCAGCGCATGGTCACCGCCCTGAAGCAAATGGGCTTTGACTATGTATTCGACACCAATTTCACCGCCGACCTGACCATCATGGAGGAGGGCAGCGAGTTTGTGGAGCGCTTTACCCACCGGGATCAGTACACCTGGCCTATGTTTACCTCCTGCTGCCCCGGCTGGGTGCGGTTCGTCAAAACCCAGTTCCCCAAGTATGTCAGCCATCTGTCCACTGCCAAGAGTCCCCAGCAGATGTTCGGTGCCGTGGCCAAGAGCTACTTCGCCAAGAAGCTGGGGGTGGACCCCCACGACATCTTCGTGGTGTCCATCATGCCCTGCACCGCCAAAAAGAGCGAGGCGGCCCTGCCCACCATGCGGGACGCCTGCGGCGACCCGGACGTGGACGTGGTGCTGACCACCCGTGAGATCGTCCGGATGTTCCGGGGTGAGCAGATCAACCCCGCCGTCCTGGATGAGACGCCCTTTGACAGCCCTCTGGGCAGCGGCACCGGCGCGGCGGTGATCTTCGGCGCCACCGGCGGCGTCATGGACGCGGCCCTGCGCAGCGCCTACTACCTTGTCACCGGCCAAAATCCCGATCCCGACGCCTTCCGTGACGTCCGGGGCATGGACGGCTGGAAGGAAGCCAAGTTCGATATCCCCGGGGCCGGACCGGTGTCCGTGGCGGTGGCCAGCGGCCTGCTGAACACCCGCAAGCTCATGACCGCCCTGGAGCGGGGCGAGGTGCGCTATGACTTCGTGGAGATCATGGCCTGTCCCGGCGGCTGCGCCGGCGGCGGCGGTCAGCCCATCCACGACGGCGTGGAGCTGGCGGAAAAGCGCGGCAGCGTCCTGTGGAACATCGACAAGGCCGCCCCCTCCCGGTTCTCCCACGAGAACCCCGAGGTCCACGAGCTGTATCGGGAGTTCATGAAAAAGCCCCTCAGCGATGTATCCCACCATCTGCTTCACACCGACCATCAAGCCTGGAAAATGCCCAGCCAAAAGTAATATTCCGTCAAAAGTGACAGCCGCTTGTCTGCAAGTGGCTGTCATTTTATAATTTTTTCATATATTTTTTATGGTTTGTTCTTACATTGTTCACATTTATATATTGTATTTATGGTAATATAATAGCAACATATATCATATGATGGAAAGTATAAAGCATAATGAGCAAGAGGAGGTACCTACCATGAAATGTCCCTGCTGTGGAAACGAGATGCAGTCCGGCTTTGTCCGGGCTATGGGCCGAGGCGGCGTGTGCTGGGTGACGGAGAACCGGCCCATGGGCGCGGCCGTGGGCTGCCCGGGCTTCCTGCTTCTGGGAAAGGCCCCCCACTCGGAAACGGACCACGTTCCGGCCCAGCGGTGCGCCGCCTGCCGGATGGTAACCATTGCCTACGACCCGGAATAACCGGTTTGCTGTACGGATAGCGGCACGGCGTAAGCCGTGCCGCTTTTCTGCAAATTTATGCAAATTCAACGAAGGCTCTTGTATTTTCCGGGAAAATTCGGTAGACTAATAGAAAAAATCAGGAGGTTTTTCATGAAATTGGAAACCAAGCGCAGATTATCCATGCTCCTACTGGCCGTAGCCGTGATCTTCTGGCTGCTGCGGCAGCTGGCGGTGGTGTATATCCCCGGTGTCTCGGCTCTGGCTCTGGCGGGGGCCATGCTCCTGCTGGCCTCCGGCATGGACCGCAGCCGCTCCAGCCAGAAGGCCGCCGTGACCCTGATCTTCGCCTTCGGCCTGCTGAACATCCTTTTCGCCATCATCGAGCTGTACGGCTATTTCCGCGCATGACCCCGGCTTGTCCCGGTTTGTCCCGGCTTGTCTCAGCCTGTCCCAGCCTGTCCCAGTTTGTGACATTTTCATGAATTCACTTGACGGACTCTTTACATAGCCCGGAAAACCCGGTATAATAACTCGGATATGCAGAAAGAGGGTGGACCCTTGCAAGTGAATCAAGTGCGGCTGGGAGCGGTGCTGTCCTATGTGTCCATGGGCCTGAGCACGCTGATCTCGCTGATCTATACGCCCATTATGCTGGGCCGGCTGGGCGAAACGGAATACGGTGTATACGGCGCGGTGGGGCCCATCATCTCCTACCTGCTGCTGCTGAGCATGGGCCTGGGCAGCGCCTATATCCGCTACTATTCCCAGGCCAAGGTGGCCAAGGACCGGCGGGAAATGGCAAAGCTCAACGGCATGTTCCTGGTGACCCTGTCGCTGCTGGGACTGGTGCTGCTGGCCCTGGGCTTCTTTCTGGCCGCCCATCCCCAGATGGTGTTCGGCACCAAGTGGGCCCCGGAGGAACTGGCCCTGGGCGCAAAGCTCCTGCGGATCATGACCCTAAACGCGGCTCTGTCCTTCCCCTTCAGCGTTTTTGAGTCCCATGTGAACATCCACGAGCGGTATCTGTTCCTGAAGGCTGTCACCATGGCCAAATCCGTGCTCAGTCCGCTGATCTCCATTCCCCTGCTGCTGTTGGGCTTCCGCTCCCCGGCCATTGCCACGCTTTCGCTGGTGCTGACCATCGTGTGCGGCCTGACGTATATGGCCTACTGCTTCGCGGTGCTGAAAATGCCGGTGTCCTTCCGGACTTACGACCTGCCGCTGATGAAGAACATGATGGGCTTCACGTTCTACATTTTCCTGGCGGTGGTGGTGGACCAGCTGAACTACGGCATCGGCACCCTGATGACCACCTGGATCCATGGCGCGGAGCTGTCCGGCGTATACTACAGCGCCAACCAGCTGAACGTGTACTATCTGTCCTTTGCCATGGCCATCTCCAATGTGCTGATCCCCCGGGTCCATCGGATGGTGGCGGAGGGCGACTCCAACCGGGAGCTGACCCGGCTGATGACCAAGGCCGGACGCCTGCAGTTCATCATGCTGATGGCGGTGTTCCTGGGCTTTGTGGCGGTGGGCCGTCCCTTTGTGATCCTGTGGGCCGGCGGCAAGGAGCAGTTTGCCGTGGACTATCCCGTGGCCCTGCTGCTGTTTGCCAGCACCATCGTCTCCGCCATCCAGTTTGTGGGGCTGGAGATCCTCCGGGCCAAGAATATGCACCGGTTCCGGGCCTGGGTCTATCTGGCCGCCGCCGCCGTCAATGTGGGGCTGATGATCCCCCTGTGCAAATACGGCGGCCTGGTGGGCGTGGCCGGGTCCATCCTGTTTATCACGGTGGTGGGGAACGTCCTTCCCATCAACTGGTATTTCCGCCGCCATGTGGGCCTGGATGTCCGCTGGTTCTGGGTCCGCATCGCCCGGCTGCTGCCGTCCATGCTGGTACCCGCCATCGTGGCGGTGCTTATCGCCGTGCTGGCCCCGGTGTCCGGGTATCTGGATATTCTCATCTGGGGCTGCGTATTCGTTGCTGTCTACGCCGCCAGCCTGTGGCTGTTCGGCATGAACCGCTACGAGCGGGGCATCGTCACCGGCGTGCTGGACAAGTTCCGCCGCAAGCGCCGCAGAAGGGCATAATATCGTTCAAGCAGCCAAAAGGGCTTGCCGTCTGCAAAGTGCAGGCAGCAGGCCCTTTTGATATTCCTGCGGCAGATGGACTGCCGGGCAGGGCAGGGGAGACGGTATGCGCTACAGCTCCTTCTTGATGGCGCGGATGGCACCCTTTTCCAGGCGGCTCACCTGGGCCTGGGATATGCCGATCTGCGCCGAAACCTCCATCTGGGTCTTTCCCTGGTTGAAGCGCATCATCAGAATGCTGCGCTCCCGGGGCGTCAGGCGGCTGATGGCGTCCTTCAGGGCAATGCGTTGGATCCAGCTCTCGTCGGTGCAGCGGCGGTCGCTGACCTGGTCCATGACGCATACCGTGTCGCCGCCCTCGGAGTATATGGGCTCGTACAGGGACACCGGGTCCACGATGGCATCCATGGCCAGCACCACCTCCTCCCGGGGGATGGCCAGCTCCTGGGCCAGCTGCTCCACGGTAGGCTCCCGCTGACTCTGGCGCAGCAGACGCTCCCGGGCCTGGAGGACCTTATACGCCGTGTCCCGCAGGCTTCGGGACACCCGGATGGCGCTGTTGTCCCGGAGATACCGCCGGATCTCCCCCACGATCATGGGAACGCCGTAGGTAGAAAAGCGCACCGGCTGGTTGATATCGAAGTTGTCAACGGCCTTGATGAGGCCGATACAGCCCACCTGGAACAGGTCGTCCATGTTCTCACCCCGGCTGGCAAATCGCTGGAGCACCGACAGCACCAGCCGCAGGTTGCCCCGGATGAGCTTCTCCCGGGCGGCCATGTCTCCCTCCTTGGTCCGCCGCAGAAGCTCCGTCATTTCGTCATTTTTCAGAACCTCCAGCTTGGCGGTGTTGATGCCGCAGATCTCCACTTTTCCCTGCATTCCACTACTGCCTCCGTCACTTGGATAAAAACAGTATTCCCGGGGAAAAGTTCCTTATACGGCGCCACAGAATCCCATCAGCTTTCGCTGAACAAGCCATCCAAAAAATTTTTTGGATTTTTTGAAAAAAAGACTTGCATTTTCTGGGAGACCGTGGTATTATAGCAAAGTCGTCAAGAGACACGCGCCGTTAGCTCAGCTGGATAGAGCGTCTGGCTACGGACCAGAAGGCCGGGGGTTCGAATCCCTCACGGCGTGCCAAAAGTCCTCGAAATCATCTGATTTCGAGGACTTTTTCTTTTCATAAGTTCCTATTTTTAGATGCCGCTTTTTTCTGACCCAAACGCTGACCCAAACGGGCGTAAACTATACCCCATAAAGCGGACACAGGAATTTGACCCATGTCCCAATAGGATGGATACGCGCATGGCCCAAGGTGTCGAACGAACATGCCCTCTCGTTCCTGAAGGTTTTTGTCCGTTCGGCAAACAGCGTATCTAAATCTTTTTTATCGGATGCCGAATAACCGTTTTCCGTTTTTCTGGAGCGACCTTTCTCGCGTCGGACAGATAGATCTCATGATGTAGTCGTTCCTTATTCAAATCATTCGCATATCCATTCTGCTCCAAATACGCGTCCATAAGCGCGACGGTCGCAGGCTCATCATCAAACGCTCCCAAGTGCATGATTTGAACGCACAAACCTTCATCAATCGTCAAAAACTCCGCCGAGGAGCAATCCAGCTTTTTCTTTTTCGCCGCAGTATCGACCGCCCATTCAAAGTCCTCTTTCGTTATGAAATCAGGCAAGCGGATAACGGAGATCCAGTTGAACGCGGACTTATCGGTGTAATCCACGCCATCTATATGCTCCTGCCACCAGAAGCCTTCCAGCGGAGGAACCACATATTCAAAGAAACCAGCAATTTTATGATCCGTTTTATAGCTCATTTTTAAGGTGTATGCAACAGCATATAACACGCTGATCGCCTGCTGATATGCCCCATCTTCTTCGTTAGGATCCCCTTTTCCTCTGACCGCAATATAATTTGCTTTCGGAACAATTACGATCTCCGGCTTGTTCTTCGGCATATAGAACTCTTTGTATTCTTTCTTGAAATCAAAAGCCATAGCTGCCTCCTCAAGTGATGATCTGCCTCTCTCTTTTTACGTTCAAATGATACCACAAACCTGTAAACAATTCTACCGCAACTTTTGTGAGATATAAGAAAAGTCCGGACAGCTTTCTGCCCTGAGTTCCTCGCTTGATTATAAATCAATTCGCCCTTTACGCTGTCCCCGGTCTGCGTCTTGCCGAGAACGTTTTTGATGATGGCCTTGCCGGTTTCGGGATCGTGACCGACAGTGTACCGGCCCTCCCATCGGCCGTCTTTCCTCTTGCGAATGTTTCCTTCCCCGTTCGCTCGTCTTTTTGGCATGATATCAGCCTCCTTTTCGACAACGAACAATACCGTAATCAAGGGAACAAAGCTACCGGAAAACGGAACTGTTATCAGAAAGTTATCATTTGCCCCTCGGAGCCGCACCGCCTTATCTTTGTCTCTGGCGGCGCAAAATATGTCTGCCTTGCACTGTCGGTCTTGAGAGATGTGATTACCTCAGTTTTCTCCTAAAACGGCCATAAGGCACCACTAAAATTCTTGGGACACCTGCGTTTGCGGGAACTAAGACGCCAACCGCTCCAAAATGTCCCGCAAAAGGCGCCACAACCGACTGCGTTGAAACCCCCGTCAACTGCCCGCACTGCGGGCAGAAGTGATTGGGCAGAGCGTCGGTTCCGACGCCAGCCGTTTATCCTGCTTTCTTTTTCGTCCTCGAAAAAGCTGTGAAAAGCGCAGGAAACGCAGTCATACCAACGTCTCTAACACGTTGGTCACACGGACTTCGACGTCTCTGGCACGAACGGCTCATATTCGCTTTCGCGGATGAAATCGGGTACACACTCGGCTTTCGGAGAAGGATCGCACACAACGGCTTACACGGCGAAACGGGGGGGCATCCTTGCGTAGTTGCGCGGAGTATTTGGTTGCGGCCTCATCACTTAAAAAACAGCCGGAGGAAGCGGTTGCACGCCTATGGCGTGTGTCCGCTTTCCCCGGCACCGCAGCCCCGCTGGGCTGTGGGAACCTATTCTTTTGTTACAGCGTGGTCATTTTTGCACCGCTACCAGTCTGGCCAACAACGGGAATTTTCAATCAAGACTATCAGACGTCCCAACGTCCATTGCAAAACCGAATGTATTCTGCTACAATATTCTGAAAAGTCGTTAGAATGGAGGCGATACATGATATGCCCCTTATCATCGTTCGAAACGACATCACGAAAATGAGTGTGGACGCCATCGTCAACGCGGCGAAGGAATCTCTGCTGGGCGGAGGCGGCGTGGATGGCTGCATCCACCGGGCGGCGGGGCCGGAACTGCTCCGAGAGTGCCGGACGCTGGGCGGCTGCCGGACTGGCGAGGCCAAGATCACCGGCGCATACTGCCTGCCGTGCAAATATGTGATCCACACCGTCGGCCCCGTGTGGAACGGCGGTAAGTACGGCGAGCGGGAACAGCTCGCCTCCTGCTACCGGGCGAGCCTTGCGCTGGCGAAGGAGCATGGCTGCGAGACGGTGGCATTTCCGCTGATCTCCTCCGGCGTTTTCGGCTATCCCAAGGATCAGGCGCTCCGGGTGGCGGTGGACAGCATCAGCGAATTTTTGGCTAAAAACGACATGACGGTGTATCTCGTCATTTTCAGCCGCGCGGCGTACCAGATCGGCAACAAGCTGTTCGCGGACATCGCTACCTACATCGACGACCACTATGTGGACGCCCACACCGACCTCCGCCGGGAGCGGATGCGCCGGATGGGCGTCGTCGAAAGCCGGATGCTGACCGCCTGCGAGGGCGCGCCCATGGCGGCGGGCTGGCTGGACGAGGCGCTTGCGCATCTGGATGCCGGATTTTCGGAGACGCTGTTGAAGCTCATCGACCGCAGCGGCAAAAAGGACGCCGAGGTCTACAAGAAAGCCAACGTGGATCGCAAGCTGTTCTCGAAAATCCGCAACAATCCGGACTACAAGCCCTCCAAGTCCACGGCCATCGCCTTTGCCATCGCACTGGAGCTGGATCTGGACGAGACCCGCGACCTCATCGCCCGTGCGGGCTACGCCCTCAGCGCCAGCAGCAAGTTCGACGTTATTATCGAGTATTTCATCGGGCAGAAAAAGTACGATATCTTTGAGATCAACGAGGCGCTGTTCGCCTTTGATCAGAGTTTGTTGGGGGCGTGAAAATAATGAATAATCAAATGGATTGGGATTTCTTTTTTCGCCAATTGACTGTCGGCATGAACATAGACGAAACCTGCTTTTATTTCAGTGATGACCCCAATGAGGAAGAACATTATCTCGGCTACTTACCACAGTACGACAAGCCGTACTGGGTAGGTTATTGTGATATTGTGGGTGGGTGCGATTTTAAAACTGCGGAGGAGATGGTCAATGCACCAATATTTGACGAGAAAAGTCTTAAGGACCGCTGGCGCTGTGTTGTAATTTGCAGCATTGAGGGCCTCAGCTACGAAGATTGGTTGGAAGATTTTGAGCATGAGCCGGTGAATCCTCAAAGTGATGAAATTATTGAATAGAACAGGAGCGTGAACCATGACTTTTATCTGCTACCCCAAATGCACCACCTGCCAGAAGGCGCAGAAGTGGCTGGACGAGAACGGCATTTCCTATACATTCCGAGACATCAAAATGGAAAATCCTACTTACAACGAGCTGACCGCATGGCATGAGCGTAGCGGTCTGCCGCTCAAGAAATTCTTCAACACCAGTGGCCTCCTCTATAAGTCCATGGTGCTGAAGGAGAAACTCCCCGCCATGAGCGAGGACGAGATGCTGAAGCTCCTTGCAACAGACGGGATGCTGGTCAAGCGCCCGCTGCTGGTGGACGAGGACTTCGTGCTGGTGGGCTTCAAAGAAGCCGAGTGGGAGAGCCGTCTAAAAAAATAAAGAAGAGGGGAAACATCATGGATGTGCAACGGGCAAAAGAACTGCTGACGGTTTTGGCGGACGGCGTTGATCCCTTGACGGGGGAGGTGCTGCCGGATAACCACGTGTGCAACAAAGGAGAGATCGTGCGGGCGCTGCACTGTGCCGTAGAGGAACTATCCCGCAGACGGAAAAAACCGCTGCCCGAAAACAACGGAAAACCTTGGACGGAGGAACTGGACGACGAGCTAAGCCGCTTGTTCGACGGCGGTATGAAAAAGAAAGACCTCTGTACGCACTTTGGCCGCACCTCCGGCGCGATCGAGTCTCGATTGGAGCGGCTGGGAAAGCTGTAAAAATGTAACATAAATGTCGCCCCACAGGCGACCAAACCCTCCTTCGGATGCGCTACGATGTGAGCGTAATCAAACGAAGGAGGGCTTTTTTATGATGGAATTGGTTTTTATTTTGGATCGCAGCGGTTCTATGTCGGGGCTGGAAACGGACACCATCGGTGGCTTCAACTCCATGATCGCACAGCAGAAGAAGGAGGCGGGCGAGGCGGTGGTCTCCACGGTGCTTTTCGCCAACGACAGCACGGTCATCCATGACCGTCTGCCGCTGGGCGAAGTGCCGCCTCTGACAGAGAAGGAGTACTTCACCCGCGGCTGCACGGCGCTGCTGGACGCCGTGGGCGGCGCCATCCACCACATCGGCAACATCCACAAGTACGCCTGCCGGGAGGACGTGCCGGAGAAGACGATGTTCATCATCACCACCGACGGCTACGAAAACGCCAGCCGCCGCTATAACTACGAGACGGTGCGGCGCATGATCGAGCGTCAGAAGGAAAAATACGGCTGGGAGTTTTTGTTCCTGGGCGCCAACATCGACGCCGCCAAGGAGGCAGCTCGCTTCGGCATCGACGCCGACCGGGCGGTGAACTACAAGTGCGACGAGGCGGGCACGGCGCTGAATTACGAGGTCATCAGCGAGGCGGTGTGCAGCGTCCGCGCCGCCCGGCCGCTTAGCGCCGACTGGAAGCGCCGCATCGACGAGGACGTGCAGAAAAGAGGGAGGTAAGCGTATGTACGGAGCGATTTTGAGGACGCGCTGTGCACAGCGGTGTCCCTCGGCGGCGACAGCGACACCCTCGCCGCCATCACCGGCAGCATCGCCGAGGCGTTCTACGGCGTGCCGGAGGATCTGAAACAGGAGTGCCGCAAACGCCTGACACCGGAGCTGGCGGAGATTCTGCGTGAGTGGGAAAGTGCGCTTTACAACGAAAAAATCTGTGGTAGAATTTGAAATAGAGAACAAAATAAGGAGGGGTTTCCATGGCAATTTTGAACTTTTCCGATGTGCTTAAAAATGTGGGGCTTGACCCGAAGCGGGTAAAGCTGATCCGGCATTCGCTGGGTGACAAGGCATTCAAGAAATGCTATGATAAGGGCATGGTGGAAGAATACACCCGCGTACAGAGTGAAACCTTCAGCAACGGGTATGATTATTGGTGCGTATTTATCAGCGACAAGAGTACGACGGCAAAGTTTTTCGCCTGCTACAAGGTAAGCGGCGGCGTTATTGATACGCAGGACACGAAGCCAAAGGGATTCCCACTGGAGGATTGGTTCCAAGGACAGCGAATGTTTTACAATCTGGAACGCATTGACCTGCTGAAGGAGTACGAAGGCAGGCTCTTGATCGAATGGGGTAAAAGCGCGCTTGTCTGGGCGCAGAAAGGCACCAAGGAAAAGCCTATTGTGGCCATTCGGGACAAGAAGATTTTTTCCGGCTACGAAAACGCGATCCTTACCTATGAAGAGCTTCGGGAGATCGTGCAGGATCCTACAGCATACGAATCATGGCACACGGCGCTTTCCACCGTCAACGCGGTCTACCTCATTGTTGACCGGGAAAACGGACGGAAGTATGTTGGCTCCGCTTACGGCAAGGGCGGATTATTGGGGCGCTGGACGCACTATGTGAAGTCACTGCACGGCGACAACAAGCTGATGAAGGAGCTGCTCTGCGACTACCCGGATAGGTATACGCACTTCCAGTTCTCGATTTTGCAGCTCCTGCCAAAGGCCGTGACGCCAGATGAAGTGATCCAAACGGAGACCCTTTGGAAGAAAAAGCTGCTGACCTATGAGCCGCTGGGCATGAATGCGAACTGACTGTTCGAATTCTCCTGCCATACATCTGTCTTTGACCCACTTTTGACCCAGAATCCGAAAAAGCGGGCAGGGCTGGATGGAAACAACGGAAAATCCGCCGAGCGAGCGGTGGTAAAAAGGGCAAATCGGAGCCGAAACGGCTCCGATTTGCCCTTGAGACAACCTACGGACCAGAAGGCCGGGGGTTCGAATCCCTCACGGCGTGCCATAAAAGACCCGAAACCGTAAGGCTTCGGGTCTTTTTGTTTGCATAAGTTGTTGTTTTCTCCCGCTGCTTTTTTCTGACCCAAACGCTGACCCCAACGGGAGCGGATAGCGGAAAGGTCTATACCGCACGGGAGAGGATGCTCCCCATCGTTTGCGCCGCCTTGAGCTGTGCGTCGGTGGTGACGTGGGCGTAGGTGTCCAGCGTGAAGCCTGCGGAGTAGTGACCGAGCATCGAGGACACGGTTTTTACATCCACGCCGTTTTGCAGGGCCATGGTGGCGAAGGTGTGGCGCAGGTCATGAAAGCGTATCCGTGGCAGTCCCGCCCGCTTTAGAACGCGGTGCAGCATATGCAGGACGCTGTCCGGTGACATGGGGCCTCCGGTGGGCGATGGAAATACCCACTCGCTGCTTCCCACCTTGTTTTTCTGCATTTTCAGAACGCTTATCGTGTCTGCCGACAACGGCAGTGTGCGGTAGGCGTTTTTCGTTTTCAGCGGGGCTTCGACTACCTTGCCGTTCTGACGTGAAATTGCCCGTTGGATTTTCAGCACACCACGGACGAGATCAACGTCCGTCCATTTCAGTCCCAACAGTTCGCCGCGCCGAAGTCCGGTGGCGAGGTCGAGGTAGTAGAGTTCGTACACACCGCTGTCCCTGGCCTCCCGGAAGAAGGCGCTGAGCTGGTCGGCGGTCAGGGTTTTCATCTCTTTGTGCTCCTCCTTTGGCAGGGCGCAGCCCTGCGTTGGATTCTTGCTCACCAACTTCTGCTCCAGGGCGAGATTGTACGCCGAGCCGATCATCTGGTGGATGTTGCGGACGGTTTTCGGTGCCAGTCCTTTTGGCTTCTTTTTCGCTTCGATGCGGTCTACCCGGCCGCCGTCCAACAGGTGCTTGTAGAACCGCTGCAAGTCCAGAGAAGTCAAGTCTGCCAGCGGGATGCCGCCGATCTGCGGCTTGATGTGGTTTTTCAGAAAGCCTTGGCTGGTCTTGAACGTGGACGGTCTGAGTTTTACTTTCGCGTAGTTCTCCATCCAGACCTCCAGCCAACTCCCCACCGTGTAGGTCTTGGCCCGTCCGTAGTCGATGCCGACGTTTTCCTCTATGGCTTTCTTCAACTTCTCCTTGACCGCAGCCTGCGTCTTGCCGAGAACATTTTTGATGATGGCTTTTCCGGTTTCCGGATCGTGACCGACAGTGTACCGCCCCTCCCAGCGTCCGTCCTTTCGTTTTCGGATATTGCCCTCACCGTTCGCTCGCCTTTTTGGCATAAAATCGACCTCCTTTGTAACGGTACACAATACCGTAAAAGGCAGAGAAAAGCTATGGGGAAGCCACACTATTATCAGAAAGTTATCAATTCTCAACCGCCGCTTATCTTTGTTTATGGCGTAGCAAGATTTGAGCTGCTACGGAGACTTCCGCCGACTACAACGGTATAAAGCGTACCGATTTTCTATCAAAGCGCCGCCACAAACCGTTGTGACACGGGGCTTTGCGGCGACTTTTCTCAAATTTAGCGCCAAACAGTTCCGGAAGTCTCGAAAAAAGCGTCAATTTCCAAAACCCGCAAACCCTTGCGGCAGCTCGCACTGCGGGCTGCTGTGAATAGGCATTGGCGCGAAAAGCGCCAATGCCTTTCTCCTGCTTTCTTTTTCGTCCTCGAAAAAGCTGTGAAAAGCGCAGGAAACCTCCCCTACAAGACTCCCACACAGTACGCTTCGCTCTACCGTTATACACGCAAGCATTTTCATTCTCACAGTTCCATTTCAGTCTTGCTTTGGACAATCTCCCACAAACGCCGCACATTCGCTTTCACAGGTGAAAGCGGGTACACACTCGGCTTTCGGAGAAGGATCACACACAAGGGCTCACAGGGCGAAACAAGGGGCCTTCCGGACGGGGCTGCTATCACTACCCTCGGACCGTTCCACACGTTTCGGAAACCCTGCGTGGCCGGGTATCAGAACGGCAAACTTTGCCGCTTTTGGGTCTTGGCCGGGTGTGCTCCCGAAGAACGCAGAGAGCCTGCGGGACAGCGATGCGCTCATGTGCGTCGCTGTTCCGAGGCGTCGCGGCCCCGCTGGGCTGCGTAATCTGTTTGCAACTTGGTGATGTCACTGTTTTTTCACTCTGTGCGCAGTACTTTCTGAATGTGCGAGGTGGGGGTGGTATCACTACCCCCGGCGTGCTTTGCGTGCTGCCGAAACGCCGGACGTCCGCTTGTCAAAGCGGCTCATTTGTCGTTTTCTGAGGTTGCCGAGCAGCACTCCCTGCGCGGTCACTTTTTCTGCTAATATACAGATATCCCTGTCGGTAATTTCAGTAGCAAACGCTTTTGTGTTATGGTATGATAAGTCCCACAAATCCGGACTTTTCGGAGATGAGGGTGAGCCAGAATGACAGAAAAGGAAAAAATGCTGAGCAAATGCTTCATGACGCGAATGACGCTAAAGAGCTATCAGATGATCTGGCTCGGACAAAGGATCTTTGTTATGACTACAACCAACTTTGCCCATCTGATGAAGAAGGAAAGCAAAACTGATGAAAAAGTTGGTGGTCGAAGTCAAAGGAGCATTGTGATGAGATTTGTCAAGGGTAAATTACACCAGTAATTTATTGAAATCATTTGTTTTAGAAATTCAAGGGATATATTTTATTCCCCACTGCATAATGGCATAAAATACCGGCAACAAATCTTGCCCTTTCAGTGTTAGGGAGTATTCTACTCGCAACGGCATCTCATTGTACTGGATTCGTTGTATCAAATTATCGGCTTCCAACTCTTTGAGGGCATTTGTCAGCGCCGTATTTGTAATTGGCTTTAGCATCTTTTTCAGTTCCCCAAACCGCATGGGACACTTGATGCATAGTTCATAGAGAATTTGGAGTTTCCATTTGCCCTGCAGCATTTGAACCACCGGCGTGACCGGGCAGTTTCCATCATCGGTTAGAATGACACTGCCAACCTTTTCTTTGAATTCTTCATAAGTCATGATTGGATCTTTCCTCGTCTTTTGCAGCATACTTTTTGATACCAGGTACAAATAATTTGCGTACTTGAACAAGAATTGCTGTCAAGTATAATAAATATATCACTGGTTGGCCATGCAGTCAACGACTGAAATTTCTCAGAAAGGTCTGAATGACATGAAAGAACTGAACATTATGGAGGCTACTGTTCTGACCTCCCCCAATCCGCTGACACTGATCTGCTCTAAAAAGGAGGATGGTTCTACGAACCTGGCTCCCATTTGCTTTGTGTCTTACCTCTCCTTCAATCCGCCCATGGTGGGTTTCGCCACTGGCAAACAGTCCCACACCGGTAAGCAGGTACGGGAGACTGGTAAGGTGATTGTCACCGTTCCTGGCGAGAGTATTGCTCAGGTGGTGATGGCCTGCGGAGCGTCTACCGGTGCCAAGACCGATAAGGTGGTCGCCAATAACATCGAGATGATGGCTGTGGAGGGCAGTGACATCCAGATTCCGGTGGATACTCGTCTGGCAATGGTGGCCACCCTGCAGCAGTCTGTGGAGGTGGGCGACCATATCCTGCACATCTGTCAGGTGGATAAGTTTCTGGGCGATGAGGACAAGAAGGGCCTGTATGCCTGGAACGGCTTCGGGAAAGTTGCACCTGCGGCAGAAGGCTGAATCTTAAAACGGTAAGGAGGCATCAGCGGTGGCTGTTTGTATTAAAGACTGTATTCAGAACATGAATCTGGTGATCGGCTGTACGATCGGCTGCAGCTACTGCTACGCCAGAAATAATGTTCGCCGGTTTCACATGATCGACGACTTTGAAAAGCCGGAGTTTTTTCCAAATAAACTGCGGCTGATGGAGAAAAAGCGCCCACAGAATTTTCTGCTCACCGGCATGAGCGATTTTTCCCACTGGAAGACAGAGTGGCGGGAACAGATATTTGACAAGATGACTGAAAATCCGCAGCACCAATATCTGTTTTTGACCAAGCGACCGGAGGATATTGTGTTTTCCACTACCCTGGAGAATGCTTGGTTTGGTGTAACTGTTACCTCCAGCAAAGAGAAAAACCGTATCCAGACTTTACGGGAGCACATCAGCGGCGGGCATTACTATGTGACCTTTGAACCATGTTTGATGATGTTGGCATGGTAGACCTTACCGGAATTGAGTGGATCGTCATCGGTACTGAGACCGGACGCAGGAAGGGTAAAACCGTATCCGAACCGGAGTGGGTACGGAATTTGACCGATCAGGCTCACACACTGGGCATCCCGGTGTTCACGAAGGAAGATCTGCTTTCCGTCATCGGCGAGGAAAGCATGGTACAAGAGCTGCCCCCGGCTTTCTGCCGGGTATTGGAGGTGCAAAAAACATGGCGGAAGTGAACAACAACGGCATCCTGATCCGGGATGTGGAGACAAAAAATATCATGACAAAATCCACCCTGCCGGTGGGCGGCTATTCGGTCAATCCTTATGTAGGCTGTACCCATGGCTGCAAATACTGCTACGCTTCGTTCATGAAGCGGTTCACCGGCCATACTGAGCCTTGGGGTACTTTTCTGGATGTGAAGCATTGGCCTGCCATCAAAAATCCCCGGAAATACGCCGGACAGCGTGTGGTCATCGGCTCGGTGACGGATGGGTACCTGCCTCAGGAGGAACAGTTCGAAAATACCCGCAAGCTGCTGGAGCAACTGAAAGACAGCAGCGCGGAGATTTTGATCTGCACTAAGTCTGACCTGGTAGTACGGGATATCGACCTTCTGAAAGAGATGGGAAAGGTCACTGTTTCCTGGTCGATCAATACGCTGGACGAGGATTTCAAAAACGATATGGACAATGCCGTCAGCATCAAGCGGCGGCTGGATGCCATGAAACAGGTTTATGACGCAGGTATCCGCACCGTGTGCTTTATCGCTCCGGTTTTTCCCGGTATCACGGATTTCGAGGCCATCTTCCACCGGGTGAAGGACCAGTGCGACCTGGTGTGGCTGGAAAATTTGAATCTGCGGGGCGGTTTCAAAAAAGACATCTTAGACTATATCCAGGAGAAATATCCCCACCTGCTCCCCCTGTACGACACCATCTACAACAAGGGAGACAGAAGCTACTTCCGTGGTCTGGAAGAACAGGCGGAGCACCTTGCAAGAGAATGCGGTTGTCCCTTTGTGGACAACGAACTCCCCTACGGCCGGGCAGAGCCGGGACATCCGGTCATTGTGGATTATTTTTACCACGAGGAAGTACGCGGCTCGGAAAACAGCGGGAAGCGAACTCAAAAAGTATGATCTTAGGGTGCTCTGAAACGTAGTATGGACAATCGACACCCACACTCTAAGTTACGTGTGTAAACGTGATAAAAATTATATTGGACAAACGCTTGACAACTTTTGTTTTGTAATTTCAAAATTTTCTCTGACCCATTTTTGACCCAGAATAGAATTGGAGCGGGCAGAGCTGGACGGAAACAACGGAAAATCCGCCGAGCGAACGGCGGTAAAAAGCACAAATCGGAGCCGAAACGGCTCCGTTTTGCCCTTGAGACAACCTACGGACCAGAAGGCCGGTGGTTCGAATCCCTCACGGCGTGCCAAGAGAAAAGTGCTTGATTCTTTGTGAATTGAGCACTTTCTTTTGTTTTTGTGGGGAAAATATCCTCCCGGGCTACAGACCGGCAGTTCGCAAATCGCTGCTCCGCCGCATTGGCATAAAAGGCGGACTGGCGGCAAGTTGTATAAACTTTTGCAAAAGCGGGAGTCCGGCAGACGCCGGGCTCCCGCTTCGCTTGTCGGTCCTTATTGTATTGCTGCATCCTTTACAGGATAAGCATTGCATCACCAAAGCTGAAGAAATGATAGCGCTCCTTCACCGCCTCCTGATATGCCGCCAGGACGTGCTCCCGGCCCGCCAGGGCGGACACCAGCATAATCAGAGTGGACTCCGGCAGATGGAAGTTTGTAATCAGCCCGTCCAGTACCTTGAACCGATACCCGGGATAGATGAAGATATCCGTCCATCCGGCGCTGGCCGTCATGGTGCCGTCCTCTGCGGCCCAGCTTTCGATGGTGCGGCAGGAGGTGGTGCCCACGCAGATGACCCGGCCGCCGTTTTTCTTGGTCTCATTGATCAGGTCCGCCGTCTCCTGGGGGATCACGCAGTATTCGCTGTGCATCTCGTGGCCCTCGATCTCGTCCTCCTTCACCGGGCGGAAGGTCCCCAAGCCCACATGTAGTGTAACGTATCCCAGCTTTACACCCATTGCGGATACTTGATCCAGCAGCTCCTGGGTGAAGTGCAGGCCCGCCGTGGGGGCGGCTGCGGAGCCGTTGACCTTGGAGTACACCGTCTGATAGCGCTCCTGGTCCTGAAGCTCCTCCTTGATATAGGGGGGCAGGGGCATTTTCCCCAGACGCTCTAGCACCTCCAGGAAAATTCCCTCATAATCGAAGCGCACCAGGCGGTTGCCGCCGGGCAGCTCCTCCACCACCTCCGCCGTCAGCTCCCCGTCGCCGAAGGACAGCTTCGCCCCGGTGCGCATGCGCTTGCCGGGCCGCACCAGGCACTCCCAGGTCTTGTTTCCCCGGTCGATCAGCAGCAGCACCTCGCAGGCCCCGCCGCCGGGCAGCCGGTGGCCCAGCAGACGGGCCGGAAGCACCCGGGAGTTATTGAGAATCAGGCAGTCGCCGGGCCGGAGATACTCCGGCAGGTCGTAAAAATGCCGGTGCTGCCATGCGCCGGTATTCTTGTTCAGTACCAGCAGCCGGGAGGCATCCCGCTGGGGGATGGGCGTCTGGGCGATCAGCTCCGGCGGTAATTCATAGTTAAAGTCGCTTGTTTTCATATCCATCGTCCTGTTTTCGGTAAATTGTGCCAGCGGCACTGTCGAATAAACAGTATAGTATATTTTCGCCGTTACGGCAACTGTTTTCCGAAAAAAGAGAGGACGACGCCGGGAAGCAGTCAGTCCGCAGTCTGCATAGCCTGCACGCCCTGTAAGATCGCGTCGATCTGCCGGGCCTGGGGATGGCTGGGCCAATACAGGCCGTAGTAGGACAGGGTGAAGGGATAGGACCCGTCCGCCAGCGTCGCGTCTGTGGGCCGCACGCCGTCCACGGAGATCACCGACCCGTTGATTCCCGCCTCACCGAATAGCCAGTTATAATGCAGGGGGAACAGCGGCGATCCCACCCGCCCGGTCTGGACAGTGGCCATCACAGGGTTGTCCCATGTCCCCCTCGTGAGGATATCCGGCGCGTCGGCGGTGAAGCCGAACTGCATCGACATCAGCTGCCAGAGGGGGTCCTGGGCATCGTTGGCATAGCCATAGGCGGGAATCAGCGGCTGAGTCTGTGCCTCATCCCAGAAAAGGGGGGCGGTGCCGGCGTATATGCCGCGGAGGGTCTCCGAGGACAGGTTATAGTCCGCATCCTCCTGCCCGATGTTGCCGTGGACAAAGATCACGGCGTCCTTGAGCAGGGGCATGGACTCATAGCCGCCCAGCAGCTGCAGGGCCTTCTGATCGGGGGCGCACACGGCGGCGTCATAGTTCCCCAGCTTCAGCTCCTGGGCGATATCCCGGGGGTCCACCGAGAAAAGCACGTCATTCAGATCTTTGTCCCCGAACAGGGCCTGCCCCTCCTCCGAATAAAACCAGTGGATGACGGCGGAACGGGCCGGATCGCTGTCCACGGCGATCTTCAGCTCCGGGGCAGGCTGGGGGTCCTCCTGCTGGGGCGGGTCCTGTTCCTGCTGGGCGGGCTTCTGGCCGCAGGAAACTGCGGCAGTCACCATCAGGGCGCAAAGAATCAGGGCGCAGAGCATTTTCGGCAGTCTTTTCATCTGATACCTCCGTTTTATGTCCGGTTGGATGGGATGAGCCATGCAGGCCGTCAAAACGGAAAATATTTCCGCTCGAAAGCATTGCATTTTGTCTATTCTGATGACCTGCATCTATCATAGCATACACATTGTCAATCGTCAAGCTATATACAAGCTATATATATATAGAAATTATCTGCATTTCGGATATCGCATTCTTCGTATTCCCCGGGAAATTCCCCGGTTGCAAAAACCCGCGCATTGCGGTACAATATCCGGGAATATACAGCGGCACAGCCGCATGGAGGATCATATGATCGCTATTATCCAAAAAGACACCCAGGAGCCCGCCCTGCGGCAGCTGGCGGTGCGCCTGATGAATCAGGGGGTGCGGATCGGCCGGACCCCGGGCCGGGACTCCGACGTGCTGACCCTGGTGGGAGACACCTGGCGGCTGGACCCGGAGGGTCTGGCGGCCCTGCCCTATGTGCTGGACGTGCGGCGCATCACGCCGCCCTATCGCCTGGCCGGCCGTGCCGCCCACCCGGACAACACCGTGGTGGAGGTGGGCGACGCCCGGATCGGGGCGGAGTTCTGCCTGATCGCCGGACCCTGCGCCGTGGAATCCCAGGTGCAGATGGCCGGGGTCGCCCGGCGGGTCAAGGCCGCCGGAGCGCAGCTGCTGCGGGGCGGGGTATTCAAGCCCCGGACGTCCCCCTATTCCTTCCAGGGACTGGGCCAGCCGGGCATTTCCATGCTGACGGAGGCCGGCCATGAGGCCGGACTGCCGGTGGTGTCGGAGATCACGGACCCCCGCCAGCTGGAGGACCTGGATCAGGTGGATATCCTGCAGGTCGGGGCCCGGAATATGCAGAATTTCGCCCTGCTCCAGGCCCTGGGCCAGGTCAGGAAGCCCGTGCTGCTGAAGCGGGGCATGTCCGCCACCGTGACGGAGCTTCTGCAGGCGGCGGAGTATATCCTGGCCGGGGGCAACCGGCAGGTGATCCTGTGTGAGCGGGGCATCCGGACCTTCGAAACCGACAGCCGGGCCACTCTGGACATTGCCGCCATTCCGGTGCTGAAAAAGCTGACCCACCTGCCGGTGATCGTGGACCCCAGCCACGCCGCCGGACGGGCGGAGCTGGTGGCTCCCCTGGCGCTGGCCGCCGTGGCCGCCGGAGCCGACGGCCTGATGGTGGAGGTGCACGACCGCCCGGCCTGCGCCCTGTCCGACGGGGCACAGGCCCTGTCCTGCGACCAGTTTGACCGGCTGGCCGGGCAGGTGCGGGAGCTGCTGCCCCACGCCTGCCGCTGATGGCGGGCTATTATTACCGCCAGCTGGACCGGGAAAAGCGCGGGGTATACGACGCCATGCTGGCGGGTATGGAGGCCCTGGCCCCGGGGATCCGGGTGCCCCGGCTGGACGGCCCGGAGCTGTCGGACATCTATCTGCGGCTGAAGCTGGACACGCCGCTGCTGTTCTATGTCACCGGGTTTCAGTACCGGTGGATGCCCGGGGCGGACCATGTGGAGCTGCTGCCGGAGTACCTGTTTGACAAGGGGAAGATCCGCCAGCACCGCCAGGCGGTGGCCGCCCGGCTGGACCGCCTGGCCCGGCCCCTGCAGGGAAAAAGCGACCGGGACAAGGAGCTGGCCATCCACGCCTTCATTCTGGAGAACGTCCGGTATGACAAGCTGAAAAAGCCCTATTCCCACGAGATCATCGGCCCCCTGACCCAGGGGGTGGGGGTGTGCGAGGGCATTGCCAAAACGGTGAAGGCCCTGTGCGACGCGGTGCAGCTGCCCTGCATCGTGGCTCTCAGCGAGGCGGCCCCGGAGCGGGGCGTGAAATACCGCCACACCTGGAACGTGATAACGGTGGACGGCCAGCGCTACCACCTGGACGCCACCTTTGACAACTCCCTCCAGCGGGGAACGCCCCGGTACGACTATTTCAACCTGGACGACCGGCACATCTTCCGGGATCACGAGACGCTGGTGCTTCCGCTGCCGCCCTGCACGGCGGACAAGGGGTACTACTACCGCCCCCTGTCCTTCACCAAGCCGGAGGACGTGGAAAACCGTGCCCGCCAGGCCCTGCGGAAAAAGCAGCCCCATTTTGTGTTCCACTGGCGGGGCGGCGGGCTGAACCGGGAAATCCTGACGGACCTTCTGAACCGCTGCGCCGCCGCAGCCGCAGAGCGCGGCAAATGCGTCAGCTGCTCCGTGAACACCGCCCAGGCGGTGGTGCAGCTGGACTTCACCGACGCCCCGGCCGGAGAGACCCTGCTGGTCCAGCAGCCGGACGAGGGAAACGAACTGTAAGCAAAGATAGAGCTTCCGAAAACAATTGCATCGAACCGGAAAACAGAAAAAAACACCCCTCATGCAGGCGTATAAACCTGCATGAGGGGTGTTTTTATAAGCAGCTGCAGGGGATTCCGGACCTGTTACAGACTTGGCGCACCCAGGGCGCTGACGCCGCCCATGATGATACTGCCCGCCAGACGGGCCATCTCATCCGGCGACTCCTGGCCCCCGTCCCGCAGCCAGGACAGCGCCAGATTCAGGTTGCCCGACACGATAAATGAACAGAAGTGGTTCAGCCGCTGCCGGTCCCCGGGATAGAACTGGGACAGGAAGTCATACAGAAAATAATCCCGCAGAATGCAGCAGATGCGGTTGGTATAGGCGATGTCCCCGTTGGGACCCAGCAGCACCCGGCACAGGTCGGCGTTGTCCAGGATAAAGCGGTACAGGTCCCGCAGGAAGGGGAACTGCTCCCCGGTGGAGTCCTCGGGCTTGTGGTCCTTGCACAGAGCCGTCAGCCGATCCGCCATCTCATCCTCCAGCCGCTGCAGAAGGTCCCCTACGTCCCGATAGTGGATATAGAAGGTGCCGCGGTTGATATCCGCCCGCTCGGTCAGCTCCCGCACGGAGATGGACTTGGCGCTTTTTTCCGCCAGCAGCTCCATCAGCGCCAGGCGCAGCTGCTTTTTGGTTTTTCGCACCCGGCGGTCTGTGCTGGACTGTTCCATATGGGCATCCCCCTTTTTGTTGGATTTTTAACGAACCTGTTTGACCTGTATTTTAACACAGGTATTGCCTATTAATCAACATGTTGTCGGCTTTTTCTGTAAAAATTTTCCGTCTATCCCGGCCCGGGGACGCATAGAGTAGCACCAGACAAGATGTTATGGAGCAGGAGGAATGGACCATGAATCAGTCCGCATCCATTTATCAGGATATGGCGGCCCGCACCGGCAGCAGCATTTACATCGGCGTGGTGGGGCCGGTGCGCACCGGAAAATCCACCTTTATCAAGCGCTTTATGGAGACCCAGGTGCTGCCCAATATCCAGGACGGCTACCGCCGGGACCGGGCCCGGGATGAGCTGCCCCAGAGCGGCTCCGGCCGCACCATCATGACCGCCGAACCCAAGTTCGTGCCGGAGGAGGCGGTGGAGGTTCGCATGGAGGAGGGGGTCACGTTCTCCGTAAGGCTCATCGACTGCGTGGGGTATATGGTGCCCGGCGCCGTGGGCCAGTATGAGGACCTGTCTCCCCGGATGGTGATGACCCCCTGGTACGACCACGAGATCCCCATGACCGAGGCGGCGGAGCTGGGCACCCGGAAGGTCATCTGCGACCACTCCACCGTGGGCATCGTGGTCACCACCGACGGCAGCGTCACGGAGATCCCCCGGGAGGACTATCTGGAGGCCGAGGAGCGGGTAATCCGGGAGCTGCAGGAGCTTGGCAAGCCCTTTGTGGTGCTGCTGAACTCCGCCCAGCCCCAGGGCTCCCGGGCCCAGTCCATGGCAGCGGACATCGAGCGGCGGTATGACGTCCGCTGCCTGCCGGTGAACTGCCTGGAGCTGGGGGAGCAGGAGATCACGGAGCTGCTGCAGGGGCTGCTGTATGAATTTCCCCTGCGGGAGCTGGACCTGTTCCTGCCGGCCTGGGTGGAGGCTCTGCCGCCGGACCACCCCATCAAAACCGGCGTATACCAGGCGGTGCGCCGGGAGGCGGCGGACCTGGCCCATGTGCGGCAGCTGCGGGACTGCCTGTCCGCCCTGCAGGGGGAGGGGGATATCTCCGCCGCCTCCATCCGCAGCCTGAACCTGGGGATCGGCATTGCCGAGGCGGACCTGGACCTGCCCCGGAGCCTGTTTTACGACACCCTGAGCCGCCAGTCGGGCCTGTCCGTGACGGACGACGGCGACCTGATGCAGCTTCTGACCAGCCTGGCCGCCATCCGGAAGGAGTATGACCGCCTGGCTCCCGCCATGCAGGCGGCGCTGGACACGGGCTACGGCATTGTGATGCCCAGCGTGGAGGAGCTGAACCTGGAGGACCCGGAGATCGTCCGCCAGGGCGGGCGATACAGCGTCCGCATGAAGGCCAGCGCCCCCTCCATCCACATGATCCGGGCGGACATCGCCACCACGGTCTCGCCCATTGTGGGCAATGAAAAGCAGTCCGAGGACATGGTGAATTACCTGCTCCAGGAGTTCGAGGGAGACACCGGCAAGCTCTGGCAGTCCAACATCTTTGGCCGCAGCTTCCACGAGATCGTGGGAGACGACCTGCAGGCAAAGCTCCGGCGGATGCCGCAGGACTCCCAGAAGAAGCTGCGGGAGGCCCTGGAGCGCATCATCAACGACGGCAGCGGCGGCCTGATCTGCATCATTCTGTGATTTTTCCCGGCAGGGACCGTTTTGCGGCGGTCCCTGCCGCATTTTATACGGAATATATTGCATAAAATGCTTGAATATTTGGAAAAAGTGTGCTAATATACTTAATTACTGAACAGCGGCGCAGTATCCTAGTCGGATCTGCCGTCTTGTAAGAAGGGCCTAAAAATCCTTTAAAGGGCACAACTGTGAAGTCCCTGGTGCCTGCTGCTTACGCCCAGTTTGGGGTGGGTGCTGGGGGGAGACGCGGGAGCCCCCGCGTCTGCGATGGTAGGGCGCCCTCCAATGGCATGGAGGACCCGACCCTGCTACCGTGGAGACCTGCTGTTGTGCACAGGCGTACTCCCCCTGTGGTCAAGCGACCTGTGTACGAGGCAGATGATGAACCTGCAATGCGGTGCTACCCGGCTTTACCGCCGTAACGCTGTGTGCAGAGTAGCCTGCCTTGCGTGGGCAGGGTGGATAGGGAAGTGGAAGCACCGGTCTCCCCGGCCAGGGAGACTGTGTTGATTCCCTTGAAACCCTGGCTGCAAAAGAGGCTAAGAGACGGTCTGACCGCTGTGGAAATCACCTAGGCTGTCCTCACGGGACGCCGGAGGGATTGCAGTGCGGACTAAGTGGCAATCGGGTCCCATGGCCGGCAACACCATGGCGCAGCGCCTAACGGGAAACCACCTGACCGGCGACGGAAGGCGCGCTGCGGGGAAATCCAACCCGCACCTAAGCCGTAAGATTAACCTTCGGCGTTGCCCTGTTCAGTGTACTATAACAACAAAGCGAGGGATCTACTCTTGAGCGATCGCGACAGGAGCAAGGACAAAAACGGCGGGAAAAAGAAAAGCGGCCGGGGCTGGGCCCTGCGGGTGTTTGTGCTGGCGGTGGTGCTGTCGGCGCTGCTGAGCTTTTTCTCCACCACCGCCCTGGAGGGCACGGGATACGTTGTGGCGGCGCTGGTGCTGGCCGTGTTCATCGGCCTGGGCATCGTGTTCGACATGATCGGCGTGGCCGTTACAGCGGCGGACCCCAAGCCCTTCCACTCCATGGCCGCCCACAAGGAAAAGGGCGCCAAGGCGGCCATCCGCCTGCTGCAGAATGCCAACCAGGTGTCCTCCGTGTGCAACGACGTGGTGGGCGACATCTGCGGCATCGTCAGCGGTTCCACCGCGGCGGTGATCGTCACCCACCTGCAAAGGGACCTGAGCACCACCTCGGTGCTGATCTCCATCGGGGCCACGGCGCTGATCTCCGGCATTACCATCGGCGGCAAGGCCCTGGGCAAAACCGTGGCCATCAACCAGTGCACCAGCGTGGTATACCGGGTGGCCCGGATCATGCACGCCCTGCATCTCTCACGCTGAAATGGAGCGATATCGTTGATTTTAGACCATATGGACAGCCCCGCCGATGTGAAGGGGCTCAATGAAAATCAGGCCCGGCAGCTCTGTGCGGAGCTGCGGGATTTCCTGGTGCGGGAGGTATCCCGGACCGGCGGCCACCTGGCCTCCAATCTGGGGGTGGTGGAGCTTACCGTGGCCATCCACCGGGTGTTCGACACCTCCGTGGACCGGCTGGTGTTCGACGTGGGCCACCAGTGCTATGTCCACAAGGCCCTGACCGGGCGGCGGGAGCTGTTCGATACCCTGCGGCAGTTCGGGGGCCTGTCCGGCTTCCCCAAGCCCTGGGAGAGCGTCCACGACGCATTTATCGCCGGTCATGCCTCCAACTCCGTGTCGGTGGCCCTGGGCATGGCCCGGGCCAGGACCCTGCAGGGGAAGGACTATCATGTGCTGGCCCTGATCGGCGACGGCGCCATGGGCGGCGGTCTGAGCTTCGAGGGGCTCAACGACGCCGGAGCCAGCGGCGAGCCGCTGATCGTGATCCTCAACGACAATGGCATGTCCATTGACCCCAACGTGGGCGGCCTGTCCCGGCACCTGTCCCGGCTGCGCAGCACGCCGGAGTATTACGAGTTCAAGCGGCGCTATCGCCAGATGCTCACCGGCAGCCAGACCGGCAAGCGGGTGTACGCCATGAGCCACGATGTGAAAACGGCCCTGAAAAAATCCCTGCTGCCCGGCAGTACGGTGTTTGAAAACATGGGCTTTACCTATATGGGTCCCGTGGACGGCCACGATGTGGAGACCCTGACCCAGATGCTGGTGCTGGCCCGGGATATGCGCCGGCCGGTGCTGCTGCATGTGCATACCGTCAAGGGAAAGGGATACCCCTACGCCCAGCAGGAGCCGGGGAAATACCACGGCGTGGGCCCCTTCGATGTGGAGACCGGAAAGCCCCTGAAATCGTCGGGGGAGAGCTTTTCCACCGTGTTCGGCCATGAGCTGCTGGACCTGGCCCAAAAGGACGACCGGATCTGCGCCGTTACCGCCGCCATGGTGGACGGCACGGGGCTGACGGAGTTTGCCCACGCCCTGCCCAAGCGCTTTTTCGATGTGGGCATTGCCGAGGGCCACGGGGTGGCCATGTGCGCCGGTATGGCCCAGCAGGGCATGGTGCCGGTGTTTGCAGTGTATTCCAGCTTCTTGCAGCGGGGTTATGACATGCTGCTGCACGATGTGGCGCTGAATCATCTCCATGTGGTGCTGGGGGTGGACCGGGCAGGACTGGTAGGAGCCGACGGCGAGACCCACCACGGCTGCTTCGACCCCATGTACCTGTCCCAGGTGCCGGGGATGACGGTGCTGTGTCCCGCCAGCTTTGCTGAGCTGCGGCGGATGCTGCACCGGGCGGTGGAGGAGATCGACGGCCCCGTGGCGGTGCGGTATCCTCGGGGCGGCCAGGGCCGCTACCGGGAGGACGGCGGCGACGGAGCCTTTGCCTGCCTGCGGGAGGGCGAGGACGCCGCGATCCTGACCTACGGCATTCTGGTGAACCAGGCCCTGGACGCGGCGGACCTTCTGGCCCAGAAGGGGATCCGGGTCCGGGTGCTGAAGCTGAACCAGATCTGTCCTCTGGACAGCGGCGCGGTGAAGGAGGCCCTCTCCGGCACGGAGCGCCTGCTGGTGCTGGAGGACTGCATGGCCACCGGCTGCGTGGGTCAGCGCATAGCCGCTATCCTGGCCCAGGAGCGGATGGAGCCCCGCTGTCTGACGCTGAAAAATCTGGGCGGCCGGTTTGCCCCCCAGGGTACGGTGGACCAGTTATACAAAGCCTTCGGTCTGGACGCCCGGAGTGTTGCGGACAGTGTGGAGGAGATGCTGCATGAGCAATAAAACAAGACTGGACGTGCTGCTGGTGGAGCAGGGGCATATGGAAAGCCGCCAGAAGGCCCAGGCCGTCATCATGACCGGCAGCGTGTTTGTGGACGGTCAGCGGGTGGACAAGCCCGGCACGGCGGTGCCCAACACCGCGCAGATCGAGGTGCGGGGACACGCCCTGCCCTACGTCAGCCGGGGCGGCCTGAAGCTGGAAAAGGCCATGAAGACCTTTCCGCTGACCCTTACCGGCAAGGTCTGCGCCGATATCGGGGCCTCCACCGGGGGCTTCACCGACTGTATGCTGCAAAACGGCGCCCAGAAGGTCTACGCCGTAGACGTGGGCTATGGCCAGCTGGACTGGAAGCTCCGGGGGGACCCCCGGGTGGTGTGCATGGAGCGCACCAACGCCCGGTATCTCACCCATGAGCAGATCCCCCAGGAGCTGGACTTTGCCTCCGTGGACGTGTCCTTTATCTCGCTAGGCCTGATTCTTCCGGCCCTGGACGGGCTGCTGTCCCCGGAGGGGGAGGCCGTCTGCCTGGTGAAGCCTCAGTTTGAGGCGGGCCGGGAAAAGGTGGGCAAAAAGGGCGTGGTCCGGGACCCGGCCGTGCACCTGGAGGTGCTGGAGGCGTTTCTGCGCCATGCGAAGGAAAACCACTTTACAGTGCTTGGAATTACTTATTCCCCCATCCGGGGACCGGAGGGGAATATCGAATATCTGGGCTATCTTCGTCACGGGCAGGGAACCCCCGGCGACTTCTCTCTGCCGGAGATCGTGGAGGCGTCCCACAGCCAATTGAAGGACTGAGGTGAGCGGCATGAAACCAAAACGCGTGATACTTTGTCCCAATCCGTACCGGGACAGTGAACTGAAAGTGTGTAGACAATCCCGGGATATGCTGGAAAGCCTGGGGATGCAGACCTCCGTTTGCCTGCCCTTCCAGCGGGAGGGGTACGGCGAGGAGCTGGGCCTGTCCATGCGCCCCTTACAGCAGGAGATCCGCCAGGCGGACCTGCTGATCGCCTTCGGCGGCGATGGCACCATCCTGCACCTGGCCCGTACCGTGGCACTGCACAGCGTGCCGGTGCTGGGGGTGAACCTGGGGAGCCTTGGCTTCATGTCGGAGCTGGAGGTCAACGAGCTGGACCGGCTGCGGGACCTGGCCCAGGGCCGCTTCACCGTGGAATCCCGGATGATGCTGGACGTGTCGGTGCTGCGGGAGGGGCGGCAGGTATATAACAACATCGCCCTGAACGACGCAGTGGTGTCCAAGGGCTCCATCGCCCGGGTGGTGCGGCTGGATATCTTCACGGAGGAGGGCCGCCTGACCAAGGTAGGCGGCGACGGCATCATCGTCTCCACCCCCACCGGCTCCACCGGCTATTCCATGGCCGCCGGAGGGCCTATCGTGGAGCCCACCGCAAAGAACCTGCTGCTGACGCCCATCTGCCCCCATTCCACCCGCTCGTCCTCCTATGTGCTTTCGCCGGAGCATATAATCACCGTGGAGGCGGCGGACGCCAACCGGAAATTCGTCTATCTTTCCGTGGACGGCGGCAAGGCGTTTTCCCTGAAAAACGGAGACCAGGTGCGGGTAAGCACCTCAAAATATACCACCAGGCTGGTGCGGCTCTCCAAAAAGAGCTTTTGCGAAATACTGGACAAAAAAATGGGAACGGAGGCTTCTAAAAAATGAAAAACGACCGCCAGAACCAGCTCCTCCAGATCATCAGCGAGGAGATCATCGAGACCCAGGAGCAGCTGCTGGAGCGGCTCCAGGCCAAGGGGATCAAGAGCACCCAGGCCACTATTTCCCGGGACATCAAGGAACTGCACCTGATCAAGGAGCCCGCCGGGCAGGGCCGGTACCGCTACGCCGTTTCCGCCCACCGCACCAAGCTGAACTTTGCCGACAAGCTGCGCACCATCTTCCGGGAGAGCGTCCTGACGGTGGACAACGCCCAGAATATCGTGGTCATCAAGACCCTGCCGGGCCTGGCCAACGCCGCCGGTTCCGCCGTGGACGGCATGGACGTGCCGTATCTGGTGGGGTCCCTGGCCGGCGATGACACGGCCCTGCTGATCATGCGGGACACGGAGAGCGCCCTGGACTTCACGGAAGAGATCAAGGAAATGCTGCGCTGACGCGGGACATGGCGCAGACATCGGAGGGATACGCAGATGCTGCAATTGCTCCACATTGAGAATATCGCCATCATCGAGTGTGCGGACATCGAGTTCCGGCCCGGCTTCAACGCCCTGACCGGCGAGACCGGCGCCGGTAAGTCCATCGTCATCGACTCCATCAGCGCCGTGCTGGGCCAGCGGACCTCCCGGGACCTGATCCGTACCGGGGCCAATATGGCCTTTGTCAGCGCGTGCTTCACGGACATTCCGCCCCGGCTGGGGGAGGACCTGGGCATTGCCTGGGAGGGGGAGCTGCTTTTGCAGCGGGAGATCCACGGCGACGGCAAGAACGTCTGCCGGGTCAACGGACGCCCCGTCACCGTTACCCAGCTTCGCACCCTGGGCAGCCGCCTGCTGAATATCCACGGTCAGCACGACGGCCAGCAGCTGCTGGACGAGGAGCAGCACCTGCTGTATCTGGACAGCTTTGGCCGGACGGAGCAGCTGTTGGCGGAGTATCGCGAAAAATACCAGGCCATGGCCGCCTTGCGGCGGCAGATGCAGGCCCTGGAAATGGACGAGGCGGAGAAGGCCCGGCGGGTGGATACCCTGACCTATCAGCTCCAGGAGCTGGAGCGGGCCAAGCTGCGCCCCGGCGAGGAGGAGGAGCTGCAAAGCCGCCGGACCCTGCTGCACAACGCGGAGAAGTTCATCTCCGCCGTGTCCGGGGCGGATTTCTGCCTCAACGGCGACGACGGCAGCGACGGTGCCGCCAACCTGGTGCGCCAGGCCCAGGGGGCCCTGGCCCCGGTGCGGGGTCTGGACCCGGAGCTGGGGGAGCTGTATGACCGGCTGGAAGCCGCCTACAGCGAGATTTACGACCTGGCGGACACCATCCGGGACAAGCGGGAGGATTTCGACTTCTCTCCCAAGGAGCTGGACCGGGTGGAGGGACGGCTGGACCAGCTGTACCGCCTGAAAAAGAAATACGGCCCCACGGTGGAGGAGATGCTGGAGTACCAGGCCCGCTGCCGCCGGGAGCTGGACGACATACAGGACGCGGGGGACACCCTGCTGCATCTGGAAAAGCAGCTGAAGAAGGCGGAAAAGGCCGCCCGTCAGGCGGCGGAGAGCCTGTCCCAGGCCCGGCATCAGGCGGCCCAGCGGCTGGAGGAGCAGATCCTCACAGAGCTGCGACAGCTGGACATGGGCAGAATTCGGTTTGCCATCCGCTTTACGGAGCAGGCCCTGGCGGAAAACGGCATGGACCAGGTGCGGTTCCTGATGTCCGCCAACGTGGGCGAGGAGCTGCGCCCCATCCACAAGATCGCCTCCGGCGGCGAGCTGGCCCGCATCATGCTGGCCATGAAGAACGTCCTGTCGGAGCAGGATCAGGTGGGCACCATGGTGTTCGACGAGGTGGACACCGGCGTGTCCGGCCGGGCCGCCCAGAAGGTGGCCGAGAAAATGGCCCGCATCAGCCGCACCAAGCAGGTGCTGTGCGTGACCCATCTGCCCCAGCTGGCCGCCATGGCCGACACCCACTTCTCCGTGGAAAAGGGGGAGCAGGGGGGACGTACCTTTACCCGGGTGGTGCAGCTGGACCGTGCCCGGCGGCAGCAGGAGCTGGCCCGTCTCACCGGCGGGGCCTCCATCTCCGCCACCATGCTGGAGGGGGCCGGGGAGCTGCTGGACCAGGCGGAAAAATTCAAGAAAACCTTGGCCTGACCCGTTGACAACCGGGGACGGAAACGCTATAATGTGCCTAACTTCATATGCAACAGCGATGAAGGGAAGAAGTATCCGGCCAGTCTGCCTGCAAAGAGAGCCCCTGTGCGGTGAAAAGGGGAGAGGCGGCGGCGGGAGAATACATCCCGGAGCAGCCTTCTGAACGGCTCGATGCCTATTAGGAATGTGTCGGGTTCGCCCGTTACAGCGATAGGGTGTTGCTGCACCCGATGAGGCCGCACGCCGCGAGGCGTCGGCGAAGCTGAGGTGGTACCGCGATTTTTGTCGCCCTCTGTCAATCTGACAGGGGGCGTTTTTTTGCCCCCTGTACGCCCAAAATATCGGAAAGGAATCAGAACAACATGGGAATTTATGAAGAACTGGTGGCCCGGGGACTGATCGCCCAGGTCACCAACGAGGATGAGATCCGCGAGATGATCAACAACGGCAAGGCCACGTTCTATATCGGCTTTGACTGCACGGCGGACTCCCTGACGGCGGGCCATTTCATGGCCCTGACCCTGATGAAGCGCCTGCAGATGGCGGGCAACAAGCCCATCGCCCTGATCGGCGGCGGCACCACCATGATCGGCGACCCCTCCGGCCGCACGGACATGCGCAAGATGCTCACCAAGGAGGACATCGACCACAACGCCGCCTGCTTCAAGCGGCAGATGGAGCGGTTCATCGACTTCGGCGAGGGCAAGGCCATCATGCTCAACAACGCCGACTGGCTGCTGAAGCTGAACTATGTGGACCTGCTGCGGGAGGTGGGCGCCTGCTTCTCTGTCAACAATATGCTGCGGGCCGAGTGCTACAAGCAGCGCATGGAGAAGGGCCTGAGCTTCCTGGAGTTCAACTACATGATCATGCAGAGCTACGACTTTTACTACATGTTCCAGCACAACGGCTGCAACATGCAGTTCGGCGGCAACGACCAGTGGAGCAACATGCTGGGCGGCACGGAGCTGATCCGCCGGAAGCTGGGCAAGGACGCCCACGCCATGACCATCACCCTGCTGACGGACTCCCAGGGCAACAAGATGGGCAAGACCGCCGGCAACGCCGTGTGGCTGGATCCCAACAAGACCAGCCCCTTCGAGTTCTATCAGTACTGGCGCAACGTAGACGACGCCGACGTGCTCAAGTGCATCCGGATGCTGACCTTCCTGCCTCTGGAGCAGATCGACCAGATGGCCGACTGGGAGGGGGCAAAGCTCAACGAGGCCAAGGACATCCTGGCCTATGAGCTGACCAAGCTGGTCCACGGCCAGGACGAGGCCGAGAAGGCCCGCCAGGCGGCTCGGGCTCTGTTCGGCGGCGGTGCCAATGCCCAGGATATGCCCACCACTGAGCTTACCGGCGACGACCTGGGCAGCGGCGAGATCAACGTGCTGAACCTGCTGGTCCGGTGCGGCCTGTGCGCCAGCAAGGGCGAGGCCCGGCGGCTGGTGCAGCAGGGCGGCATCACCGTGGGGGACAAGAAGGTGGATTCCATCGACGCATCCTTCGGCTGCCAGGAGTTCACCGGCGACGGCCTGATCATCCGCAAGGGCAAGAAGGTGTTCCACCGGGCCGTGCTGATCTGAGGATAGCCAGCAGAAGCAAGCTATCGCCAGGTGCGTCCAATACGAACGATATATGGGATCATCCCTGCATGTTATAAGCCAAAAAGGGTGCGGACAGCGATGTCCGCACCCTTTTTGTATCTTTCACATCCAGGCGTATGCCGCCCCCACGGGCAGCAGGAGAAGCAGCAGCGACAGCAGCAGGGCCGGAACCATGGCGCACCGGCGGGAGAGCAGCAGTACCGCAGCGGCAGCCGCCGCCAACAGGAGAAACCGGCCTGCCAGCAGCGCCAGCACCACGCCGCCCACCGTCCAGCCGTCCGACAGGATGGACAGGCACTGCACGCTGTTGGCCTGAGCGGCCATGTTCAGCTGGCCGTAGGCTCCCTGCACCGTCAACGGACCCGGAAGCCACAGGGATAGCGTCAGCAGCAGGACATAGCCCCCTGCGATGGCACATTTCCACCGCACCACGCTCCTTCGGCGGGGGCTGGCCGTCAGCAGGGCGTCCACGCCGCTCTCCCGCTCCCCGGCGAAGCTGCTGAACAGCAGCAGTGCTATGACCAAAAACGCGCCGCCCAGCTCCAAAACATCCTGACGCAGGGCATCCGCCCCCAACAGCCGCTGATAGCCGGTCTGATACAGGTACACCTGCCCCGGCCGCAGGGCGCGGTACTGGTTCTGCGCCATGTGGAAGGCGTCCTCTGCGTGGAGCTGATTCCGTATGGGCTCCGTCTCCCGGTCAAAGGTCACAGAGTCGGGATACCGCCGCCCCAGCTCCAGAAGCTGCTCGTTCAGCTCGTCAAACCGTGCCTGCTCCGACGCCAGGTAGGCGTCCTTTTCCTGGCTGGGCGCGCCTGATAAAAACTCGGAATAGTTCCGATAATACACCTCAAATTCACTGCGCTCCGGGGTGAATCGGCCGTACAGCAGGGCGATGACGGCAAAAAATGCTAAAAGGATCCACAGTCCGCACCGGGAGATCAGCGCCTTATACAGTTCGTGTCCCGCCAGGCAGGTATGCCGGGGGCGGGGAAGCGACCGTGTAAAGGCCACCCGCTTGCCGGAACCGCCGGGGGTTTGGGCGTACAGCGCCGCGCCGACGATTCCGGCGGCCAGGGCCAGAACAAGCAGGAATATCGCGCCGCAGAGGACCCGGTCCTGGGGGCTGCCCAGCAGGTTCAGATACACCGCCTCCCGGCACAGGGCTTGCCCGTCCGCCAGCTGCCACAGGCTGAGATTCCGCAGCCATAATTGGGAGCTGCCCGCCATGAGGGCGGCTATGCCCCCGCAGACCGCCGCGCCGCCAACCGCCGCAGCGGCATTGGCCGCCCGGGCGCACAGCAGGAAGATCAGCGCCGCGCAGCACAGCAACCATAGGTATTTCAGCCCCGCCGCCAGAGCCAGCAGTTCGCCCACCGTCATCCGGTAGGGGCAGGCGGCGAAGCCGTACAGGCTCTGCACCGGGGCGTCAAGCTCCGCGAAGCCGTACAGAAGCCCGGCGATCAGGGCGTTGACGCCGTAGAGCAGCACGAAGCCCGCCGTGGAGAGAGTCGCTGCGGCGGCCAGCTTTCGCCCGTAGACCCGGGACCGGCCCAGGCGGGTGGGGCGGGTCAGGTTCACAAGCCCCGATGCCCTCTCATGGGTCAGCAGGGTCAGTCCACCCGCCAGGGGGAACAGCAGCGCCAAAGCGTCCGTCAGATGAAAGAACAGCAGTACCTCCGCACCGCCCAGAAACGCCGCCCGGGGGGTCACGTCCGCCAGGGACTCATAGACCGCCGCGCCCCGCTCTAAGGAGCGGGCGGCAAAGCCGTCAAACAGTCCCATCCGCAGCTTCAGCCGGGATTCCGCCGCCAGGCCCGCCCGGAAGGAGGGATATTCCTCCGCCTGCCGCACCCGCTCACCTGCCGCGTCAGCGGCGGAAAGCTCACGGCGCAGGGCGTCGTATTCGCTGCGTGTGCCGGTGTGTGCGGCCTGCTCCAGCTCCTGCCACAGGCGCTCCTCGTATCCCGGCAGGTCCTTCTGGGCCATGGCCTGATGCAGAGCGGACACGGTATAGCCGCCTGCGTCTCCGGCGGCGTGGAGGGCGAACAGCACCCCATTGCAGAGCACCGCCAGAACCAGTAGCAGGCACAGCCGCCCGCTGCCGCCGATCTTCCGCAGCTCCCAGGTCATAGCGCCGCCCCCTCCCCGAAGTGGAACAGATACACATCCTCCAGGTCGGGCCGGGCCGGAGCGCAGGGAAGGGGCGGCTTTGCTGCGCTGAGCAGACGCACCAAAATGCCCTCCTGCTGCCGGGACACGCCGCACACCGTGCCGTACTGCGCCATGCCGGGGAGCTGCGTCTCCGCTGCGGTCAGCTCCCATACCCGGCCCTCCAGCTCCTGCTCCAGGGCGTGGGGGGAGCCCCGGCGGATAATAAGGCCCTGGTTCATCAGAATCAGCTCCCGGGCGATGAACTCCACGTCCTGCACCACATGGGTACACAGCAGCACGATCTTCTCCCCGGCGATCTCGCCGATGAGATTCCGCACCGCCACCCGCTGGCGGGGGTCAAGGCCCGCCGTGGGTTCGTCCAGCACCAGGATATCCGGGTCGTGGAGCAGGGCCTGGGCCAGCAGCAGCCGCTGCTTCATGCCCCCGGACCAGCCACGGATGGGGCGGCCTGCCGCCTCCGTGAGGTCCAGCCGCGCCAGGGCCCAGTCCATGCGCCCTTTGGCGTCCTCCCGGCTCATGCCCTGAAGGGACGCCATGTAATAGAGAAATTGCTCCCCGGTGAAGCCGGGATATAACGCCTGCTGCTGGGGGCAGTATCCTAGCCGGCGGCGGAAGGCCTCCCCCATGGAGACGGTGTCCTGCCCGTCCAGGGTGACGTGGCCCCGGGTGGGCCGGAGATTCCCGGTGAGGATGTTCATGAGGGTGCTTTTGCCTGCGCCGTTGGGGCCTAACAGGCCGTATACCCCCGGCGTCAGGGTCAGGTCAATGCCTCGCAGGGCCTCCTTTGCGCCGTATCGCTTGGCGACGTCGTGAAATTGCAGCTCCATATCCGTCACCCCACATCCACGGCGTTTTCAAAGCGTACGGCGTAGAAATCTTCTTTGGAGATGATGCATTGGCCATTGTCGCCCAACGCCCGGAAGAAGGAGCCGCCCTCCTGGAAGGGGCTCATGGCTATGCCGTGCTCGTTGGTGGAACCCACCAGCTCCACGGGCTTACCATCCTGCAGATCGGCCATCCAGAACCGATAGCCCGCTTCTGTCTCGGTGATGATAAATGCCTTGCTGTCCATGACCCAGTAGTGGATGATATCCTCCATGGTCAGCAGGGTGCGGCTCTCGCCGCTCTCCAGGTTCAGAAGGCGCAGCTGGTCCCCACACTGGTAGATATGCTCCATGCCGTAGACCTGCGCGGGGTCGACGCTCATAAGATAGCCGTCCTTGTTATGATCGGCCACAACGGTATAGTCTCCGCTCTCCATATCCCACAGCAGAAGCCGCCGCTGGGTGTTTTTGTAGAGATACCGCCCGTAGGAGGCGTCCTCCCCGTACAGGGCCGTGAACTCCTCCGTACTCATCCGGTCCGGCTCCTTCAGCACCTCCACCACGGCGCCCCAGCGGGCGGAAAAGCCCATCAGCGTCCCGGGGACAGACAGCTCCCGATAGCTGCCGGCGGCAAGGTCATATAGCAGGGAGCTGCCCTCGGTTCGGCTCTCGACCCGCCCGTCCGCCTGCTGCTCCGTGATGCGGCATTCCAGATGCAGGGTGGCCTTGCCGCAGGAGAAACGCCCCAGGGCGGCGGTGTAGAAATGATTGTCGGTGTTGTCCCACTGCTCCAGGACGGTGACTTTCCCGCCGGACAGCTCCTTGCGCACCAGGCTTGCGCCGCTGCCCGCGTCATCGAGGGTGGCGTAGAGCACCCCGTCCAAAACGGCGAAGCTGTTGACATTCCCCACCCACGCCTGGCAGCTGGCGTCCCTGTGGGAGCAGCCCGGCTGGGCGCACAGGGCCATGGTCCGGCCGGAGGCATAGTCGTAGTAGCTCACCGCCCCGGCGGCGCAAATATACCAGCCGTTGTCGTCGGTGAACACCGAGCCTGTCCCGGCGGCGTCCCGGTTGTCCTTGGGCAGGGCGTGCCCTTGGGCGACGGGGGTCGGCTCCGGGTCTCCGGAGGGATTCCCGGCAGGGCCTTCAGGCCCGGAGCAGGCGGTCAGCAGCAGGAGCAGCGCAAGAAAGCATGGTACGAAGCGTTTCATTGGATAGTCCCTCCCCGATGGAATCGTAAATTTTGCCCGCCTATCACACTATATATGTAGTAGGCGGGCGGCTTTTGTTGCAAATCAACAGGATAGCTGCAAGCCGGATTGTAGCATATTGTGCAAAATATGTCAATATTCTTGAAAATATCTTCTAAAAAAAAGTATTGCGGGCAGACGCTGCGGCCGCGATAGACAAAGCCCCCGGAAAGCAGGGCTTTCCGGGGGGATTTCCGCCTATTGGCCGTATGGCGAGGGTTCCTCGATGATGCTGGTTTCGCTCCAGCCGTTGTATGCCTGGTGATAGTCATACAGGCTGACGCAGAGGGCCGCCACCCACAGCAGCAGCGCCGTCAGCACCGCCGCGATCAGGATCGTCAGCACCTGACGCCGCCGACGCAGGGCGGCCAGCAGCTCCTGGGTGCTCATGGCGTCCACATATGCCGCGGCCACCTGCTGGGGCGTCCCGAACCGGGCTTCCAGGTCTGCGTCCCGGGTTTCGGCGCAGTAGGCCTCCGCCTCGCTGCGCAGAGCCGTCAGCAGCTGCTTTTTGTGTTTTCCGGCACAGGGCAGATAGCTGCCGACGGCCCGGACATATCGGTTGACCTGCCGCTGTCTTTTCCGCATGGCGGCGCCTCCTCTCGAATGATGGCCGTTACGCCGGTCATCATGGATTCATATTCCCGGATCATTTCCTCCAGCCGGGCTTCTCCGGCGGGCTCCAGGTGGTAGTATACGCGGGTCATCCGCTTGCCCACCAGCACCCGGCGGTCGGAGATCAGTCCCTGCTCCTGCAGCCGGTACAGCACCGGGTACAGGGAGCCCTCCTGGGTTTTCAGCCGTCCGCCGCTGCGCCGTTCCGTCTCCTGCACCAGCTGGTAGCCGTACATATCTTCCCTTCGCAGCAGCGACAGCAGGATCAGCGCCATGACGCCGCGCTGGAATACATTGGGTCCCGAATCGCGTGACATACCGCCGCCTCCTTTGCCAAAGTTCTCCTTCTTTTATACCATCCGTTCCGGAAAAATGCAACATTTTCCTGTTTGAAATGTGCGGCTTGAATGCTGAAGGCCCGTACCGGCGGGTATTGGCCGGTACGGGCCGTTGATCGTTATGAAGGCTTATCCGGTGATTTTCCGGCTGCTCAGCATGTACCCCAGCGCACCCAGGAGCAGCAGCCCGCCGCACAGACTCATGCCGTCATAGGCGTCCATTTTCCGGAGGCCATTCGGTGCCTTTCCGGCGCCCCTTCATTTTCCGGTGGCACCCCGTTTTTTCACAAAAAGCACCACGGCGGCGATCAATGCCAGCCCCGCGGCGAGCAGCAAAAGATTCTTATTCATTGTATATCTCCTTATATTTTCGTATTCTTTCGCTGGGAGGCCTGATACCTTCGCACTCCCAAAACCGGATTCTACATGATCACTTCTCCTGTTATATTGATTTTGTGCATCGTTCCGGATGCCTAACTAACATTCATTAGCTTTACTATGATCCGCTGGCTGCGTCTTGTCAAGAGGGCCGCGCATTTTTTTGCCGATTCTCTCCCAAAAACCAGGGGAGTTGAAATACTCTGCCGGATTTGCTATAATAGGCCCCGTGAAATAAGAAGCATCCGGCAAAACGGATGTCTGTCTGTTTAAGGAGAAGCTATGTTCAAAGTAATCAAAAAAGAGGGCCGGGCCCGGCGGGGCGAGTTCTGCTGCGCCCACGGCGGCACGGTGCAGACGCCGGTATTCATGAACGTGGGCACCCAGGCTGCCATCAAGGGCGGCGTGGACGCCTTCGATCTTCACGATCTGGGCTGTCAGATCGAGCTGTCCAACACCTATCACCTGCATCTGCGCCCCGGCGACGACGTGGTGCGGCAGATGGGCGGCCTGCACCGGTTCATGAACTGGGACGGCCCCATTCTCACGGACTCCGGCGGCTTCCAGGTGTTCTCCCTGGCCAGCCTGCGGAAGATCACCGAGGAGGGCGTCACCTTTGCCAGCCATCTGGACGGCCACCGCATCTTCATGGGGCCGGAGGAGAGTATGCGCATCCAGTCCAACCTTGGCTCCGATATCGCCATGGCCTTTGACGAGTGCGTGGAAAACCCGGCGCAGTACGACTATGCCAAGGCCAGCTGTGAGCGCACCCTCCGGTGGCTGCAGCGGTGCAAGGCGGAACATGACCGGCTCAACGCCCTGCCGGACGCCGTGAACCCCCATCAGATGCTGTTCGGCATCAACCAGGGGGCCACCTATGAGGACCTGCGGATCTGGCACATGCAGCAGATCGCCAAAATCGACTGCGACGGCTTCGCCATCGGCGGCCTGGCGGTGGGGGAGCCCACCGAGGTCATGTACCGCATCATTGAGGCGGTGGAGCCCCATATGCCCGCCCACAAGCCCCGGTATCTCATGGGCGTGGGCACGCCCAGCAACATCATCGAGGGGGTGGCCCGGGGCGTGGACTTCTTCGACTGCGTTATGCCCGCCCGCAACGCCCGCCACGGCAAGCTCTTTACCTGGCAGGGGGCCATGAACATCAAAAACGCCAAGTACAAGCTGGACGACCGGCCCATCGACCCGGAGTGCGACTGCCCGGTGTGCCGCCGGTTCAGCCGGGCCTATGTCCGCCACCTGTTTGCGGCGGAGGAGATCCTGGCCCTGCGCCTGGCGGTGATGCACAATCTGTATTTTTACAACAAGCTGGCCCAGCGCATCCGCGACAGCCTGGACGCCGGCTGCTTTGAGGACTTCCGCCGGGAGTACAGCGAGAAGCTCAGCCGCCGTATCTGACGGCTTCAGCTTGTCAAAAAAGTCTTTTTGACAAGCTGTGTGCGGTTTTTCAGAACTTTTTAAGTTCTGAAAAACCTGTGATTGCAAACGAAAGACACCCCTGATGGGTTTCTTTCGTAACTATCTTCCTTTCCGATGGCGGAAGTTTTTCGGGTTTTTCGACAGTCTTGGCTTTTCCGCGGTTTTCTGAAAAAACTTGCCTGTCCCCCTTGCCAAACAGGGAGAAGTTATTGTATAATAACGCTATATTCGTGAAAAAGGAGTTTTTGTCCCATGATTGAATTTGCCTATGCCGCCACCACGTCCGGCAATACTCCCGCTGCTGGTGGCGGTATGTCTTCTATCGTGCTGATCGTCCTGATGGTGGCCATTTTCTACTTCATGCTCATCCGTCCCGAGAGCAAGCGGAAAAAGCAGGCCGAGGAAATGCGCAGCTCCCTGCAGAAGGGCGACTGGCTGACCACCATCGGCGGCGTGTATGGCCGCGTCGTGGCCATCACCGACCGCACCGTGGTCATTGAGACCAGCGAGGACCGGGTCCGCATCGAGTTCCTGAAGTCCGCCATCGGCTCCGTGGGTACCCTGGATGAGCAGGCCGCCGCCGCGCAGCGGGGCAGCCGCAAGGCCAAGAAGGGCGCCGAGGCCGAGAAGCCTGTCGAGGCTCCCGTGGAGGCTCCCGCCGAGGAGACCCCCGCCGAGACCGAGAAGGCCGAGGATCAGGAGTAATTTTCCTTCATAAAAAAACCTCCCCTGCATACGCTTAGAAAAAAGCGCCAAGGGGAGGTCTTTTTATGTCTGCACTGGGGGCTGTTCTGGGAAAGCGGACCTGGCTGGGGGCGGGCGCTATCCTGCTGGCGGCGGCCGGGGGCTGCGCCCTGGGGGCGCTGCTGGTGGTGAAGGGCGTCCTGCCGGAGGGCGGCGCTCTGGCCTGGGGCTGCGGCTGCTGGGCGTTAGCTGCCTTTGCCGGAGGGCGGGTGGCCGTCTGGGGCAGGGGAGAGGGGACACTGACGGCGGCTCTGACCGCCGGTGCGGCGGCGTACCTGCTGGCCTGGCTGGCGGGTGCGGCCATAGGCGACCCGACCTTCCGTACCGGCGGGCTGTACCTGACAGCCGCCATCTTCGGCGGCGCCGGTGCGGCGGGGCTGCTGGGGAGCAGACCCCGAAAAAAGCGCCGGGACGCCAGACCGCCGATCCGAAAGCCTGTCCGGCGGAAATAGGCCCGCCGGAGCAGCGTGGTGAAAATCACGAAAATGCCGCTGCGGCAAAAATTTCCTTGACAGGGGACTATACGAATCGTAATCACGCGTACAGGCAAGATATGGGGCCAAAGCCGGACCGTCCGGACCCATATCTTGCTCTTTTCGACCCGAAAAGAGACGACCTGATCCGGCGGTCTACAAGGTTAACATAACGCGGTTTACATAACAATTTAACATAACTCACAAATTTGCCGCCACCGCCGAAATAATCCTTGCGCCGGCGGCCGTTTTGGCCTATATTAGAGGACGTCCCTTTTGTTTGGCTTATGGCTTCTATTTGCCCCGCTTGTCTCATAGGATCAGATGAGGTGAGTGTGCAAATGAAGCTGTTTCCCGTAAGGACCCAAGCCCTGCGGCTTCCGGCGCTGGTACTGGTATGCCTGCTGTTGGTGCTGGGGGCAGTGCTGGGCTTTGCCGTCTGCCGGGCCGTGCCCCAGCAGGACCGGCAGGAGCTCAGCGACTATCTGCATCAATATGCCCAGGCCACGGCAGACGGCCGGGGGCCTTCGGCCTCGGCCCTCAGCGTGGCCGCCGCCTATTTCCGCTATCCGCTGGCAGCGGCGCTGCTGGGGCTGACGGCGGCGGGACTGGTGCTGCTGCCGGTTCTGTCGGTGGCCCAGGGCTTTTTTCTGTCGTTTTCCGTCGGCTGCTTTGCCCGGGCTCTGGGCCGGGGCGGCGTATACCTGGCCCTGGCGGCCTTCGGGCCCCGATGTCTGTTTGTTCTGCCCTGCACCCTGCTTCTGACGGTGCAGGGTTTATCCGCCGCCGCCCGCCGCCGGGACGGACAGAAGGTCCGCCTGACGGAGGGGGCCTACTGGCGCCGGGTGGGGCTGTGCGGCCTGATTCTGCTGATAGGGGCCGCTCTGGAGCTGACCTTCGGCCCCCGGCTGCTGCAATGGGTCATCGCCCGCACACTGTAGAAAGAGAGGAGGAGACGTGTATGCCCGACTATATCGCCCTGTACCGCGCCTATCTGGAGCAGGAGAAGCACGCCTCCCCCAACACCGTCAGCTCCTACGTCCGGGACCTGACCCAGTTCCGGGTCTGGCTGCCTCAGGGCAGCGACCTGCGCCGGGTCAAGCCCGCCGCCGTGGAGGAGTATCTGGCCCACCTGACGGACCAGGGCCGCTCGGCGGCCACCGTCACCCGCAGCGCCGCCTCCATCAAGTCCTTTTACCATTACCTGGTGCTCTCCGGAGCCATGAAGGCCAGCCCCGCCAAGGGCGTGGCCGCCGCCAAGGTGGAGCGCAAATGCCCGGAGATTCTGACCGGCCGGGAGGTGGAGCTGTTTCTGGAGCAGCCCAAGTGCGTGGACGAGAAGGGCTATCGGGACCACGCCATGCTGGAGCTGATGTACGCCACCGGCGTCCGGGTGTCGGAGCTGATTGCCCTGAACGTGGAGGACGTGAATCTTCCGGCGGCGTTCCTGCGCTGCGGCGACGAAAAGCGGGAGCGCATCATTCCTCTGTACCCCCGGGCGGTGAAGGCCCTGCGGGACTATATCCAGGTCATCCGTCCCCGCCTGGCGGACCAGGAGGAGGCGGCGCTGTTTGTCAACATGAACGGCCAGCGCATGACCCGCCAGGGCTTCTGGAAGCTGGTGAAGCACTACCAGGCCAAGGCCGAGATCACCAAGGACATCACCCCCCACACCCTGCGACACTCCTTTGCGGTGCATCTGCTGGAGAACGGGGCGGACCTGCGCTCCATCCAGGAGATGCTGGGCCACGCGGACATCTCCTCCACACAGATCTACGCCCACATCATCAAGCAGCACCTGCAGGACGTGTACCGCAAGGCGCACCCCCTGGCCTGATAGGATTGAACCACAGCGCAGCAAAAAACTGCTGCGCTGTGTTGCATTTCACCCGAACATTTGTTATAATAAGATGATATCTCGGTGGAGGATCAGCCATGCGCATTTTAGGGATCGACCCCGGCGTGGCCACCGTGGGCTTCGGCGTGATCGAGGCCCAGGCAGGCCGCCAGCAAATGATACAATACGGGGCCATCACCACCCCGGCCGGTCAGCCGCTGGCCGCCCGCCTGGTGCAGATCGCCCAGGACATGGAGACCCTCATCACCCAGTTTCAGCCCGATGAAATGTCCATCGAGGAGCTGTTTTTCAGCAAGAACATCACCACCGGCATCGCCGTGGCCCATGCCCGGGGCGTCATTCTGTACACCGCTGAGCGCCTGCACCTGCCGGTGTATGAATACACCCCCATGCAGATCAAGCAGGCGGTAGTGGGCTATGGCCTGGCCGACAAGCACCAGGTCATGGACATGACCCGGCGGCTTTTGAAGCTCAAGTCCATTCCCCGGCCCGACGACGCCGCCGATGCGCTGGCCATCGCCATGTGCCGCGCCCGCAGCGCCACCAGCCTGCTGCGGCGGAAGGATCCGGATGTAAAGGAGACCGTCTGATATGTTTTACTATGTAAACGGCACCGTGGCCGAAACCGGCCCCAATCTGGCCGTCATCGACTGCGGCGGCGTGGGCTATGCCTGCGCCACCACCAACTATACCCTGTCCCAGCTGAAAAAGGGTGAGCGCGCCAAGCTGTATACCTATCTTTATGTCCGGGAGGATATTTTCGAGCTGTATGGCTTTTCCTCCCAGGCGGAACTCAATAGCTTCAAGATGCTCATCGGCGTCTCCGGCGTAGGCCCCAAGGCGGCGCTGGCGGTGCTGTCGTCCACGTCGCCCCAGAATCTGGCCCTGTCCATCGTTACCGGCGACGAAAAGGCCCTGACCGCCGCCCCGGGCATCGGAAAAAAGATCGCCCAGCGCATCATTCTGGAGCTGAAGGACAAGCTGGCCAAGGATCAGAGCAGCTTCTCCGCCCAGAGCGGCGGCGCGATTCCCGTGGTCCTTCCCGGCGACAAGGGCGGCGAGGCCGCCGCCGCGCTGGCGGTGCTGGGCTACGGCTCTCAGGAGATCGGCCTGGCCCTGAAGGGCATCGACATGGATGCCCTGCCCCTGGAGGAGATCATCCGTCAGGCGCTGAAGAAAATGGTACGGTAAGGAGGCAGGCCCATGAGCATCGACTTCGGAACGGATATTTACGAGGAGCCCCTTGTTTCCAAGAGCTTCCTGCCGGAGGACAGCGGCGAGCTGTCCCTGCGCCCCCACACCCTGCGGGAATACATCGGCCAGCAGAAGGCCAAGGAGAATCTGTCCGTTTTCATCGAGGCGGCCCGCCGCCGGACGGAGCCTCTGGACCATGTGCTGCTCCACGGCCCCCCGGGCCTGGGCAAAACCACCCTGGCCGGCATCATCGCCGCCGAGATGGGGGTGAACATCCGCATCACCTCCGGCCCCGCCATTGAAAAGCCCGGCGACCTGGCGGCGCTGCTGACCAACCTCAGTGAAAACGACATTCTGTTTGTGGACGAAATCCACCGTCTGAACCGCTCCGTGGAGGAGATCCTGTACCCCGCCATGGAGGACTACGCCATCGACATCATCATCGGCAAGGGCCCCTCCGCCAATTCCATCCGGCTGGACCTGCCGAAGTTTACCCTCATCGGGGCCACCACCCGGGCCGGGCAGCTGTCCGCCCCTCTGCGGGACCGTTTCGGCGTCACCCTGCGGCTGGAGCTGTACACCCCGGAGGAGCTGGCCCTGATCGTCACCCGCAGCGCCGGGATCCTGAACGTCCCCATCCAGCCGGAGGGGGCCATGGAGATCGCCCGCCGCTCCCGGGGCACCCCCCGCATCGCCAACCGTATGCTGCGCCGGGTCCGGGACTTTGCCCAGGTCAAGGGCGACGGCACCATTACCCGGGAAATGGCGGACCACGCCCTTCAGGCTCTGGAGATCGACTATCTGGGCCTGGACCCGGTGGACCGCCGGATGCTCCGGGCCATCATCGAGAATTACGGCGGCGGCCCCGTGGGCCTGGATACCCTGGCCGCCACCATCGGCGAGGAGTCCGTGACCCTGGAGGACGTGTACGAGCCGTATCTGATGCAGCTGGGCTTCCTGACCCGGACCCCCCGGGGCCGCTGCGTTACCCGTAAGGCATACGAGCACCTGCACATGGACTTTATGGGCCAGGAACAGCTGGAATTATAACGAATAGGAGAATCGGAATATGGGAAAACTCTTTGGCACCGACGGCATCCGCGGCATAGCGGGGCAGACCCTGACGGCGGAGCTGGCATTTCATGTGGGACAGGCGGTGGCCGCCGTCCTGACGGAGGAGAAGGGCAACCGTCCCCTCATCACCATCGGCAAGGACACCCGCATTTCCTCCGATATGCTGGAAGCGGCCCTGATGGCCGGTATCTGCTCCGTAGGCGGCGACGTGATGCCCCTGGGCACCATCCCCACCCCGGCGGTGGCCTTTCTGACGGTGCAGCAGCAGGCGGACGCCGGTATCGTCATCTCCGCCTCCCACAACCCCTATGCCTACAACGGCATCAAGGTCTTCAACGCCCAGGGCTACAAGCTCTCCGATGAGATGGAGGGGCGTGTGGAGGACCTGATCCTGAACCATGCGAAGCTTCCGGCCGCCGTGGACGGCGCCGTGGGCCGCCGCCACCACGGTATGCACGCCCTGCACAGCGCCTATGTGCAGCATCTGCTGGGCAGCATCGACTGCGACCTGACCGGCCTGCGGGTGCTGGTGGACTGCGCCAACGGCGCGGCCAGCGCCACCGCGCCGGACCTGTTCCGGGCGCTCCCGCTTCAGGCGGACTTCATCCACACGGAGCCTGACGGCGTCAACATCAACAACGGCTGCGGCTCCACCCATCTGGAGTCCCTGGCCCGGGGAGTCGTCTCCGGCGGGTATGATCTGGGCATCGCCTTCGACGGCGACGCCGACCGCTGCCTGCTGGTGGACGAGCAGGGGAATACCATCGACGGCGACAAGGTCATGGCCGTCTGCGCCTCCGAGCTCAAGCGCCAGGGGAAGCTCTCCGGCAACACCGTGGTGGCCACCGTTATGTCCAACCTTGGCCTGCATGAGTACTGCCAGGAAAACGGCCTGGACCTGGTGTGCACCGCCGTAGGCGACCGCCATGTGCTGGAGCGGATGCTGGCCGACGGCTTCGCCATCGGCGGCGAGCAGTCGGGCCACACCATCTTCCGGGCGTATGCCACCACCGGCGACGGCGAGCTGACGGCCCTGCAATTCCTGCAGACCCTGCGCCGCAGCGGCGTCCCCGCCTCTCAGCTGGCCGCCCGATGCCCCCAGTATCCCCAGGAGCTCATCAACGTGGAGGTCCCCCACACCCCCGGGGTCAAGGAGCGCATCATGGCCGATGAATCCCTGCGGCAGGAGACCCGCCGCTGGGAGGAAAAACTGGGCGGCCAGGGCCGCATTCTCATCCGTCCCTCCGGCACCGAGGCCCTGATCCGGGTGATGGTGGAGGCGAAAACCACGGAAATTGCCCATCAGGTGGCCTCTGTTTTGGCTGATTTCATAAAAAAACTGTGATTTTCATCACAGGATACACAAATTTCCCAAGAAGGCTTGACAAATTATTTAGTGAAAAGGTATAATGTCTATGGTTTTGGATACTGGACTTCGCTATGACCAATTAGAAAACCTGTCCGACGAGGAACTTTGTTTCTTGAGTCGTGCAGGGCAGCGTCAGGCGGAGGACGTTTTAGCCACCCGGTATCATTGGCTGGTCCGTTCCTGCGCCCGCCCGTATTTTCTCATCGGCGGCGACAGCGAGGACCTGATGCAGGAGGGGATGTTCGGCCTGATCAAGGCCATGCGGGAGTTTGATCCCCAGCGCTCCCCACTGTTCCGGCCCTTCGCCGGGCTCTGCATCCATCAGCAGGTGTGTTCCGCGCTCCGGCGGGATGCCAGCCAGAAGAACGCACCGCTTAACCAATCCGTCCCCTTGAATCCCTCGCTTCTGAACGCAAATTCCGTCTTCGTGCAGGTCGATCCCGAGCGTTTGCTGATCGACAGAGAAAAGGCTGCCAGTCTGCTGGAGAATACCCGCAAACAGTTGTCCGCTTTCGAGGAAAAGATTTTAGGGTTATTTTTGGACGGTCTTGCTTATGGCGAGATCGCGGAAACCGTTGGCAAGCCCATCAAATCGGTGGACAACGCCGTGCAGCGGATTCGCCGCAAAGTGGCGCGGCAGCTTTCATCCGGCGATATCAGCAACAGCTGAACGCAATATATTTCATCTCAAAGAGAGGGTAAAATCATGTACGAAGACAAGACTTTGGTTTGCAAGGAGTGCGGTAAGGAGTTCGTGTTCACCGCCGGTGAGCAGGAGTTCTATGCTGAGCGCGGCTTCCAGAACGAGCCCCAGCGCTGCAAGGCCTGCCGCGACGCTCGCAAGAACGCCGCCCGCGGCCCCCGGGAGTTCTTCACCGCCACCTGCGCTGCCTGCGGCGGCGAGGCCCGCGTGCCCTTCGAGCCCAAGAGCGACCGTCCTGTTTATTGCAGCGACTGCTTCGCCAAGATGCGCGAGAACGGCTAATCGCTGATTCAGTAAATTGTAAAAGCGGCTGTCCTGATCTGCCACACGCCGCCAGGAGCTCAGACCCGCGGTGGGATCGGAG
>NZ_JAJEPW010000119.1:0-3503 GCF_020687045.1 Brotocaccenecus cirricatena | reverse complement strand
AGTATGCACGGCTTATCTTAGAACTGGGATAAGCCGTGTAATCCCGTGAGTTTTGTTATCCGAGGAGTTTTCATATCATTCACTTATATCACACCTTTCTAAATTCTGCTGCTGGGATAATATTGCTCAATGCACCACCGTCTTGTATTCTGAAAAAGGCAAAAGCCATTCAGAAATATAGAAGGTGGTGCATTCCATGAAATGTGAAATTGTCACGGGCAATATGCCGCAGTTGTGGGAGGATCTTCTTTCCCAACTACACGAAAAGGAGTACCCCAGCGAGTCTATTCGACATTACCGTGAAGCCATGGGCAGAGTAGATCGCTACATGAGAGAGAATCAAATCCTTGAGTACACCGAAGCCGTAGGTGAAACTTATTTGGCAACACATGGTGGCAGAATCTCCAGCGGTCGACAGTTTTACATGTCTTTTTATGTGAGACGGCTGAATGACATTCTAAACAAAAGACCATATGTCGTAGTCCATACACGGAAAAAGCAGAAAGATTTAAAGCACTTTAGCGGTGTCTTTGAGAGATTCGATGAAATGCTCTGTAAGCAGTCTATTAGCGATGGTACACGCAAACTTCAAGATCTGTATTGTTACGAATTTCTTCATTTCGTAGAACAGCAAGGGATTTCAGATCTAAAGGAAATTAACGCGCAGATCCTCTATGCAGCGTTTTCAGCAAGTGGCTCGAAAGAGAACTTTCGCTGTGCAGTTAGAAAACTCATGAAATATCTTTATCAAGAGCAGATTCATCCGTTGAATTTGGCTGAATTTGTCCCCGCGGTTCGCCGCGCAAAACCCATGCCTACTGTCTATTCAAAAGATGAAATCCAAAAGCTTCTAAATGTTGTAGATAAAAGTACCGACAAAGGATTACGGGACCGTGCCATGTTGCTGCTGGCCGCACGACTCGGCATCCGTACGTCTGATATCTGCAACTTGAAAAAGAAAAATATTCATTGGGATACAAATACCATCGAATTTGTTCAGAAAAAAACCGGTGTATCTGCAAGACTGGAACTTTTACCGGATGTTAAAGAAGCTCTTTTAGCCTATCTAACAAAGGGCCGTCCCAGTTCGGACAGTGAGAATATATTTTTACGGGTACAATGTCCGTTTACACCAATTGGGCAAACTGTAGCGCATCATGAAATGTCTCGCTATTTGGCGAAGGCAGGTATAGACACCGACAGGAGAAAAACTGGCCCGCACGCACTGCGCATGAGCCTGGCGACGGAGTTGGTGGCAGAAGATATTCCCTATTCTGTTGTACAAAAGGTTTTAGGGCATCAAAGCTCGCTTTGTTTTAACAATTATGTCCGACTGGATATTGAAAACCTTAGACGGTGTGCAGTTGCCGTCCCTCCAGCAACAGATAAACTTAAAGAGTGGCTAAGCAACATGGGGAGGGTTCCCAATGAAAAATGATTTCAAAAGTTTCCTGGCTGTTGAGTTTAGCAATTATCTACAGTTGCTTTTATCGGCTGGGCGAAGCACACGTAACCATGAAATCATGCTTAGGAGTCTGGATTCTTTTTTGCTGCAAAATCATACTTTCGAAAAATGTCTCAGTGAAAGCATTATCAACCAATGGCTTTCTACGATATGTGGTACAAGCGCAAATAAAGTAAGCTACATTGCACGCTACAGGGGGCTTTCAAAATATTTGCGTTCTATAAACATTACCGCATTTGAACCGGAATACCCGCGGTGTTCTTATACCTATGCGCCGTATGTTTTTAGCGATGAAGAATGGAAAAGAATGATAGCCTCCGCTGATAGTCTTCCATATAGCGATTATAATCCAGAAAGTGCAGTCCTATTTTGTATTTTATTACGGATGCTGTACGGATGCGGTTTGCGCAGAAATGAGGCGTTGAAGATGGAAACGAGAGATATAGACTTGAATTTAGGGGTGCTATTTGTCCGACACGCCAAAAATGACAAGCAACGGTATGTGCCTATGGATATTTCACTGACAGAACTCATTCGAGCGTATTTATCTATTGTACCACAGAGAGAATATCTGTTTGTAAATAGCACCAGCGGAAGACGCTATTCAGCAGAGTGGGCCCGGAAAAGGATGGGACATCTTCTACAGGACTGCGGCATTGATTTTGAACGGGTACGGAAATATGAGCGCGGGCCGTGCCTCCACTGCTTCAGGCACACATTTGTGGCAAAAGCATTTGACCAATTACTGCAAACGCCGCTTGATTTTGCCGATGCCGTTCCTTTCATATCCACATATCTCGGACATTGCGACCTAAGAGAGACCGATAAATACTTGCAGGCAAACTACGATTTTTTCCAGCGAGACCATACTCTGATTACGGACTATACAAGGAAGCACAATATCTTCCCGGAGGTGATTGACGAATGAAGCGAGGTATGGAATTTATAAGGCTGTTGACCGAATTTTTTGACAGCTATCTTCCAGACACGAAAGGTGTCAGTGAAAATACAATCCGATCTTACAAAGCAGCCTTGCGGATCTTTTTCATTTTCTTAGAAGAAGAAAAGGGGATCCCTGCGGGTAAAGTAACGTTCTCTGTACTGGACAGCAGTATAGTTGATGAATTTTTGTCATGGATAGAAACCACACGCGGCTGCAGTAAACAAACCAGGAACCAACGCCTTGCTGCGCTGTCTTCCTTTGCTAAATTCGCATTGAGAAGAGATGTGGTATCTGCCGGAGCATTTTCGTCTTGCGTTCTGGGAACCGAGAGAAAGAGGGCCTCTAAAAGAAGCGGAGATGATGTCGTATTCTTTTTGCCAGAAGAAATGCAGATATTATTGTCATTGCCAAATCGACAAACAATTTGCGGGCGGAGAGATGTTGTCCTCATGAGTTTTCTCTATGCAAGCGGCGCCAGAGCGCAGGAGCTTTGCGACCTAACTGCAAATGATGTTACTTTTGGTGTAGAAACCCGTGTGCGCTTGGTGGGCAAAGGAAGCAAGGCCCGGCGAATTGTTATCCCCAATGAATGTGCAGATCTATTGAGAGTTCATTTCAAACAGGCAGGTTTATTTTATGGAGACAAAAACCGTCATGTTTTTTCGAGCCAGCGAAACGAGCATATGACGATTTCGTGTGTAGAGGAAGTTGTTTCCAAGTATGTGAATATGGCTAAAAAATTACATCCAGGGTTATTCCAGCAAAAAGCCTATACCCCACACGCATTTCGCCATACGATTGCAGTTGATATGCTGGCATGCGGATGTTCGCTGCCTGCAATTAAAGCATTTTTGGGACATTCATCTATTCAGTCCACCATGATTTATGCCACCGTTACCTCAGATCAAGCAAACAAAATCTTACGAGAACGCGGCCTCCCTGCAAAATTGCCAGCACCTGAAAAGGAAAAAGGAGATGAAAAGACCGATGTTATTTGGTTTCTACGAGAATAGATTATCCTGTAACTTTTGTGTATACCCGAGGGGTTTCCTTGTATTCTGGGAAACTCCTCGGATAACAAAACTCACGGGATTA
>NZ_JAJEPW010000118.1:0-3578 GCF_020687045.1 Brotocaccenecus cirricatena | reverse complement strand
ACCGGGGAGAAAGGATATCCCAAGCTCATAGATGAGGAGCAGCTCATCGCAGCAAACGAAAAACGCTCAAACAAGCCCCAGCTTCCGAAAAAGACGGAAGCCCAAAAGGTGCTGCGCAGGCTCTGCGGCACACCGCCATCTGAACGGGTGGAACAAAGTGTCACCGACCTGCTCAACGGCCTCGCAAATTGTCCGGACCGCATACAGCATCAGCGCAGTCCCACACCAGCCACACATTCTAAAACGCAGGAGGCGCTGGATAATGCTCTGGAACAACAGCCAATCGACGAGGACAGCGCCAAAGTGCTGATCCTCCGGCTTGCGGCAGAGCAATATGCCGCTCTGGGGGATGAAGAATATGAAACAAATCGTCTCCGGCATCTCTTCTCCGCCTTCGAATGTGTGGCGGAACTGAACGCTGATCTTCTGAAAAGCACCGTATCCGAGGTACTGGTGACCCGCCAAAATGTCAAACTGCGATTAAAAAATGGGCAAGTCATAGAAAGGAGTGACCTGCAATGAAAGAGGATGCCCCAAGAGTAATTAAGATCCCTGCCAAGCCGGAAGCCACCCGCCAGGCAGAAGCCCGCAGACAACTCCGGGTGGCAGCTTACTGTCGAGTCTCCACCAAAGAGGAGGATCAGGCAAACAGCTATGAGGTGCAGAAAGAGTACTATACCGACAAAATCATGTCCAACACCGCCTGGACGATGGCCGGCATCTTTGCAGACAAGGGCATCACCGGAACCTCGGCCAAGAAGCGTGAGGACTTCATGCGGATGATCCGGCACTGCCGCCAAAAGAAAATCGATGTGATCCTGACCAAGTCGGTTTCCCGCTTCTCCCGCAACACGGTGGACTGCCTCTACTATATCCGGGCGCTCAAACAACTTGGCATCGCAGTCATCTTCGAGAAGGAAAACATCAATTCTCTGGAGGAGGACAGTGAGCTGCGAATCACCCTCTCCGGTGCCTTCGCCCAGTCTGAAAGTGAATCTATCTCCGCCAATGTCACATGGGGTAAGCGCCGCGCCATGGAAGCTGGAAAGGTCAGCATCCAATATAAAAAGCTGTACGGCTACCGCAAAGGTGAGGATGGTCAGCCGGAGATCATTCCGAAACAGGCGGAAATCGTCCGATGGCTCTATGAGCGCTATCTCACCGGAGCCAGCCTGCGGATGATCAAAGATGAACTGGAACAGCAAGGCGTCAAGTGCTTCGAGGATTCTCCGGAGTGGACCATTTCCCGCATCCGCAGCATCCTGCAGAATGAAAAATACTGCGGTGATGTGTTGATGCAGAAGACCTTCCGGCAGGACTTTATCAACCGCAAGGCCATCAAGAATACAGGCCAGCTTCCCATGTACCTCATTGAAAATCACCACGAGGGCATTGTCAGCCGTGAAAAGTATGATGCCGTACAGGCGGAGATGGCACGGCGGAATGCAGCAAAGAGTCCTTCTAAAAACGCAGTCACAGGGATGGCCTCCTACGCCAGCAAGTATGCGCTCTCGGAGCGGTTGGTCTGCGGTGAGTGCGGGACCCTGTATCGCCGCTGCACATGGACACGAAACGGTGAAAAACGAGTCGTGTGGCGCTGTGTGAGCCGATTGGACTACGGTAAGAAATACTGCCACAATTCGCCCATACTGGATGAAGCACCACTCCAGCAAGCGATCCTCGCAGTCCTGAACACAGCTATGGCCGACAAGAATAGCTTGATTCGGCAGATCACAGATGCCATGGAAACAGAGATCATCCCATTCCCCGGCGGCACGATGAGCCTTGGAGATATTGAACGCAGGCTGAGAGAACTGGAGCAGCAATTCCAAACACTGCTGGAAAAGGCCACGGATGATCCGGCTGCCTATGGCGGTCAGTTCAAGGAGATACTGGACAAGCAAACCCTCCTGAAAGAAAGGCGTTCCGGGATCCTCGCAGATAACAAGGAGCAGGCAAAAGCCAACCAGCGCATCATGGATGCCGCACAGACCTTGGAAAACGCATCGCCCCACATTACGGAATGGGACGAGAGTGCCGTCCGCCAACTGGTGAAGATAGTAAAAGTTCTCTCCAAGGACGAGATCGCAGTCACCCTGAAGGGCGGCATTGAGATTTGCCAGAAAATTATGTACTGAAAGAAGGTGGAAAGATGATTTTTGTAACCGGTGATTGCCACGGAAACTTTGAACGCTTCAAGCCAGAATATTTCCCGGAGCAGGCACAAATGACAAAGCGGGACATCGTGATTTGTGCCGGAGACTTTGGTGGTGTGTGGTTTGGAGACGGCCGTGACGAGGCTGCATTGGACTGGCTGGAAAGTCTTCCGTTCACGCTGGCCTTCGTCTGCGGGAATCATGAGAACTACGACGCACTGGAACGATATCCGGTGAAAGACTGGCACGGCGGCAAGGTACACCGCATTCGCTCTCATGTCCTGCACCTGATGCGTGGACAGGTCTTCGAGCTGGAAGGCTATCACTTCTTCACCATGGGCGGAGCAAAAAGCCATGATACGGAGGACGGCATTCTGGAACCGGGTGCTCCGGATTTTGAACGAAAGCTCCTGATGCTGCAGAGAAAGCCCCGAGCGAGGTATCGCATCAATCACATTTCGTGGTGGGCGCAGGAGATGCCTTCTGAGGAGGAGTACGCTGAAGCACGAAAAAATCTGGCCAAGGTCGATTGGGCGGTGGACTATGTTATCACGCACTGCGCTCCCACCAGCATTGCTCTCATGGAAAACCGCCACAATGAGGCAGACCCGCTCACAGATTTTCTGCAGGAGGTCAAGGAGAGAGCACATTATCACTACTGGCTGTTCGGCCATTACCACGACAACCGGGCCATTGATGAAAAGCACATACTGCTCTGGGAGCAGATCGTACAAGTTATCTGAAACAGGTCAAGGCAGAGAAAAACACGGCGATGTTACCGTGCTTTTCTCTGTTTTGAGCGTTGAATCAGGCGCTGTGCGCCGGAAAGGAGAAACTATGAATATCCGAAAGACTGTGGACTACAGCACAATGTTTGCCACACTGGAATCTGTCATGAAAGCAGATCTGCCGCAGATGGAGCTGTACTGCGAAATCGGCAAGGCCGTCTGTGCCCACTCGGAAAAGGGTGCAGCGGTAGCTGCTGCGGAGTTCATAAAAGAACAATACCCGGATATGACCGGCTTCTCTCCGCGCAATGTGCGCCGGATGCGGGATTTCTGGCAGTTGTACAGCGGCACGCCGGAACTGCTTGGCGAAGCGCTTCACTTGAATTGGACACAGAACGTTGTGATCATGGAGGCAGAGCTGCCCGCAGAGGAGCGCCGCTGGTACATCCGGCAGGCTACAGCACGGAATCTATCCAAGGCGGAGCTTCTGCGAATGATCGAGGATTCTGCGTATCTGGAAAGTGTTCTCGACGAAAAGGTCGATGTGTGGTATAATGAGGGCAACGATGAGATTTCGGAGAGAACGCAGTATGAAGAGGATCCTGTTTATCTGTCATGGCAATATCTGCCGCAGCCCCATGGCCGAGTTCGTGATGAAGGACTTGGTAAAAAAGGCGGGACTGGCATCGCAATT
>NZ_JAJEPW010000117.1:0-3618 GCF_020687045.1 Brotocaccenecus cirricatena | reverse complement strand
TATCCGGGGTCCCCATGAAACCCCGTTTCATGGGGCAGGCGATATCATCGAAGCCTTCACCATGGAGGAAATCCCCCAGTAAACACACAACCCAGAGGGCGGGCGCTTCGCCCGCCCTCTTTTCATCTCATCGAAAACGAAAGGAGACCGACTATGGCATCCAACCGCATTCCCCGCATCAACGACGCCATCCAGAAGGAGCTTTCCGCCCTGCTGCGCACCGTCAAGGACCCCCGGGTGTCCGAGGGTATGCTGACCATCACCCATGTGGACACCACCAGCGACCTGCGCTATGCCCGGGTCTATGTCAGCGCCCTGAACTGCCCGGATGAGAAGGGCCTGCTCAAGGGCCTCAAGTCCGCCGCCGGTTATCTGCGCCGCGAGCTGGGCAGCCGCATCGACCTGCGCTACACGCCGGAGCTCCAGTTTTTTATCGACGATTCCATCGCCTATGGCGCACACATTCTGGATATGCTGAACCATGTGAAGCCCGCCGATCCCCGGAACGCAGACATCGTTCTGCCCGAGGACCGGGAGGATTGAGGAGGGCTGTGCTATGACCACCGCTGAAGCCGCCCGGCTGCTGCTGGGCTGGGATCGTCTGCTGCTGCTGACCCACGTCCGCCCCGACGGCGATACCGTGGGCTCCGCTGCCGCCCTGTGCCGGGCTCTGCGGGACCTGGGCAAGACGGCATATCTGCTGCCCAATCCTGAGCTTACCGCCACCTACGCCCCCTATGCCGCGCCCTACACCGCCCCGGAGGGGTTCGTCCCCGACCGCGTGGTGTCCGTGGACATTGCGGCGCTGTCCCTGCTGCCGGAAAACGCACGGCCCTATGGGGAACGTATCGACCTGGCCATTGACCACCATCCCTCTCAGGGCTTTTTTGCCCGGGAGACGTGCCTGGAGGCGGATTCCGCCGCCTGCGGCGAGATCGTGTACGACATCATCACCCGCCTGACTCCGGTGACGCCGGAGATCGCCCTACCCCTGTATGTGGCCGTATCCACGGATACCGGCTGCTTCGTCTATTCCAATACCACGCCCCGGACCCACCGCATCGCCGCCGCCCTGATGGATTGCGGCATCGACGCGGCGCCGGTGAACAAGGCCCTGTTCCGCACCAAGAGCCGCACCCGTCTGGCTATGGAGGCCTGGATGGCGGAGTGGGCGGAGTATTATGACCACGACCGGGTGGTCGTCATGCAGATCCCCCTGTCCCTGTGCCTGGATTACAAGGCCACGGAGGCCGACGTGGAGGAGTTGTCCAGTCTGGCTGCCCTGGTGGAGGGCACCGACTGCGGCGTGACCCTGCGGGAGCTGAAGGACGGCCGGGTGAAAATTTCCCTGCGAACCGGCCCCCGGGTCAATGCCACAGAGGTCTGTGCCCTTCTGGGCGGCGGCGGCCATGCGGCTGCTGCCGGCGCCACGCTGCACGGCACCCTCGGCGAGGTGAAGCAGGCCGTGCTCCAGGCCATCGACATGGTGGCGGGGGAGGATTGACAAAAGGAGCGACCCATGGCAAACGGAATCATCATCATCGACAAGCCCGCCGGGTGGACGAAACTGTCAAAAAAGGGCAAGGCCCTTTTTTGACAGAATTTGCAGTCTGCTACGCGCATAATTTGTTCGCCGATGGCGAACAAATTCCACACTTGCAGCCTGAGAAGTATTTTCGGCCAGGTACACGCCCCGGCCGAAAATGATTGCATTTTATTTGCCTCCTGCGGCAAGGTTTTGCTGCGCAAAACGCTTGTACGCGCCATCAGGCGCGTTTGGCGCAGACTTTTCACAAGGAGCGACCCATGGCAAACGGAATCATCATCATCGACAAGCCCGCCGGGTGGACATCTATGGATGTCTGCGCCAAGCTGCGGGGGATTTTGAAAACCAAAAAGGTGGGCCACGCCGGGACTCTGGACCCCATGGCCACCGGCGTTCTGCCGGTATTCGTGGGACAGGCCACCCGGGCGGTGTCCTTCGCCGAGGACGGCCAGAAGGAGTACGTCGCCGGGCTGCGGCTGGGCCGCACCACCGACACCCAGGACACCTCCGGCGAGACTCTGGACACCCATCCGGTGCTCACCGGCCGGGAGGACCTGGAGCACCTGCTGCCCCGGTTCACCGGCCCCATTGAACAGGTGCCCCCCATGTACTCCGCCATCAAGATCGGCGGACAGAAGCTCTATCAGATCGCCCGCCGGGGCGGGGAGGTGGAGCGTCCGGCCCGGCCCGTTACCATCCATGAGCTGGAGCTGCTGGACCAGAGCGGCCCGGCGGACTATACCCTGCGCATCCGGTGCTCCAAGGGCACCTATGTCCGCACCCTGTGCCACGACATCGGCCAGGCCCTGGGCTGCGGCGGCTGCATGAGCAGTCTGCGCCGCACCATGGCCGCCGGATTCACCCTGGATGACGCCGTGACCCTGGACCGGGTGCAGCAGGAGGGCGAGGCGCTGCTGGCCCCGCTGGACTCACTGTTCCGCCAGCACCCGGCCTACCGCATCCGGCATCCCCGGGTGGACGCCCTGTGCCGCAACGGGAACCCCTTCACCGTCCGCCAGGAGCTGCCGGAGGGCGTGTACCGGGTATATGGTCAGAGCGGCGAATTTCTCTGCCTCAGCCGCCTGGAGGGCGGCGTAATGACCTCCCTTAAAAACTTTTTCGGAGCGTGAGTACCTTGAATCGAACTGTTATCGCCCTGGGCTTTTTCGACGGCGTTCACCGGGGCCACGGAGCCCTGCTGGAAAAAACCGCCGCCCGGGCCCGGGAGCTGGAGGCCGTCCCCGCCGCCTTTACCTTCGACCGTCCGCCTAAGGAGGTGGTCACCGGCCGCCCGGTGGGCCTGATCAACACCCCTGACGACCGCCGGGATCTGATGCAGCGGCTTTACGGCATCCGCCAGGTGATCATCGCCCCCTTTGACCGGGCCATGATGACCATGCCCTGGCAGGAGTTTATCGATCGCCTGCTGGTGGGGACCTACGGGGCCGTCCACCTGGTGGCGGGCCACGACTATCACTTCGGCCACCGGAACCAGGGGGACCCGGACAAACTCCTGTCCCGCTGCCGGGAGCGGGGCATCGGCTGCGACATCATCCCCCAGGTGACCCGGGACGGCATCACCGTCAGCTCCACCTATATCCGCACCCTTATCGAAAGCGGACAGATGGAGCGGGCCGCCGATTTCCTGGGCCACCGCCACTGCCTGACCCGCACCGTCACCCACGGCTGCCGCTTTGGCCGCACCATCGGCATCCCCACGGTGAACCTGACCCCGCCGGACCATGTTCTGCTGCCGGAGCGGGGCGTGTATGTGACCCGGGTGTTCCTGCCGGACGGCACCAGCGTCCCCGGCGTCACCAACATCGGCACCCGCCCCACCGTCAGCGACGGCGACGCCGTGTCGGTGGAGACCTTCCTGCTGGATTTCGACGGCGACCTCTACGACAAAACCATCCGGGTGGAGTTCTGCCGCCGCCTGCGCCCGGAGCGCAGATTCGCCTCCCCCCAGGAGCTGAAGGCCGAAATTCAGCACAATATCCAACAAACCCGGGACTATTTTATGGAAAACCCCGAATAACCCCCCGGGGGGGGGGGGGGGGGGGGGGGGGGGG
>NZ_JAJEPW010000116.1:0-3854 GCF_020687045.1 Brotocaccenecus cirricatena | reverse complement strand
GTCACAACGCTCCGGTCTACATCAAAAAGCCGTGCAATGGCCTTTTGGGTCAGCCAAACGTCGTGATCCTGTACCCGTACCTCAATGCCATCCTCATGGGCATCTTTCGTGAACACAAGGAAATCCACTGTGCTGTTGCGGATTTGCAGTTTATCCTTCTTGGCGTCTGCCATGTCGTTTCACCTCAATCTTCTTCGCTGGTTTTCTTCCCACGGCTCTTATAGACATTATACTGATTCTTGCAGCGGGGACTGCAAAAAGCGGAATTGGAGCGGCTGCTCAGGAACACCTTCTGGCAGTGCTTGCACAGCCGCAGGGGCTTCTCTCCGTCCACCAGCAGGAAGCTGAACATCATCTGGATGCCCAGCAGCAGCGAATGGAAGTCCCAATAGATGGTCGGTTTGTCCAGCAGCTCAATATGATAGCTGGGCGCAATGCCGCCGAAAGCAGCCATGCCTTTGCGATACAGATTCCGGGTATCCTCATCGATCAGGTCATAATCGTTGTAGTACAGAATAGATGTGGTCAGCGTAAAGGCCCAGTCCTTGAACTGCTGCGCCACCCAGTCATAGGCTTCAGCATACTCTCGCTGGAAGCTCATGGTTTTCGCCATGGGTTCACTCGCAAAGGTCATGGTCAGCGCCACCATCATGTTGTCGCCGGACACGCTCCATCTGGACTCAATGCCCTTCTTGACCAGATCCAGCTGGTCAAAGGGATAGAATAGCGCCAGATAGTCCTCGGTTTCCATGGATTCTGCCTTGATGAAGTGGTTTTTCGGCAGATAGACCGCCTCATAATCCATGAAGGACGGCGTGGTGGGCAGCGCTGTCATCAGGCCCAGCAGACCGTAATGGGTTACAAATTCCAGAATGGCCTTCTGCACCTCGTCCTCCGGGCTGCGGTTCATCATCAGCATTCCCACATTCAGCGCATCCAGCACGATTCCCGGCGCTTCCTTCAAGGGATTATATATGTCGGGCTTGGCATTCTTCCCCGGCGTGATATACCGCTTGCCGTCTGCGGCTGTTTTCAGTTCATAGCGGTCATACCGTACCCAATGGGAACGGGACTGCTCAAAGAGATTCTTCATGGCGCTGTTCCTCTCAACTCGTAATCCAACTATATATTAACCGTATTACTATTGTATCAACCGTCCTTGTCATCGTCAAGGGCGGCTTTCTTTTTTCTCGGTTTGGTTTTGTTTTCCCGGCGGATCACGGCATCTTTGCCCATGGTTTGCAGCAGTGCTTCATATTCCTCTACGAACTCGCGCTCCCGCAGAGTAATGCTGTAGTCCCTTTCCAGCTTTTCACTCAGATGCTCATACATCCGCCTTTGCAGCTTTTTCTGAATGGTCATACGCAACTTTCGGATATTCCGGTCGGACTGCCCACGGATGGCAGCAAGCCTTGTGGTGCTGTATTGCTTGACGAACAGGTAATACAGTACCTCCTTCTGTTCATCACTGAGGGTGAAGAAGAGCTTGGAGAGAAAACGGTTTGCTGTCAGCTCATGCAGCTCGTAGGGACAGGAGAAGATGATGTCGAGAAAATTTCCCTGACAGAGCTGGCGGAACCTTGGCAGATTCATCCAGAGGGGAGCAATTCTCGGCTCTGGCACGGCCTGAAACTCCAACGGCACATCCCCGCGCAGGTTTTCGTGGTCACGCTCCCGGCGTTCCCGATTTCTGTCCAGCTTGTTCCACTCGTCTACCACAGTCAGAAAATCCGATTCCGTCCGGGCTGCTTCCTCCAGCCGCCGCACAGCCTCTGCGCGAATTTCCCGCTTGAGCCGTTTTTCGCTGGTGGGCGCGGCTTCCTCTTCCTCGTCCTCCAGCTCGGCGGCATAGTTTCTGGGATGCTCGTCCTGCTCCAGCTCGCTTTCCAGCTCCAGCGTGCGTTCCTCTGCAAGCGCTTCCTCCAGCGATTCGTTCTCCGGCGCACCGTCCGACGCATCCTCCCAATCGGCAAAGCTATCCTCATCCATTTCAAGGTCGGCTTCCTCTATTTGCTCCTCGGTATCTTCTTCCTCATCGGAAAAATCATCATCCCACAGCAGTTCATCCTCCCATGGTTCCACGACAGCTTCACCTCCTCGAAAAAATATTTTTCTTTTTCTCAAAAAACAGTTCCGATTTACACCCCGTTTTTCTCCTATTAGTGAAAGGGTAATCTAAACGCAAGTTACTAAGGTTACTATCTTAAACACAGAGGGTAGAAAGGAGAAAAAGAACATGGAAAACCAGCATAAAGACATGATTGGCTTACAGCCAACGGAACCGGACTTATTATACCAAAAACCAACAAATTACGCAAGGAGGAAGCCTATGGAGCAAACGAAACAGGAACAGTTCATCATTCGGCGCATCGGCGGCACCACCTATAAGGTAAGGGTCGCATTCAGCGAAACAGCGGTGGAGACCATGGAGGAAAAGATTCTGCGGATGATCCGCAATGAAGGGGTTACAAATGACGGCACTTGTGCTATAATGGAAGCACCACAAATGAGCCGTCAGTCTGAAAGGAGCGCCGAATGCGCATGAAACAGACTGAGGAAAAGATCACCGCTCTGTATGAGCGGCTAAGCCGTGACGATGACAATGCCGGTGATAGCAACTCCATCGTGAATCAGAAAAAATACCTCGAAAGCTATGCCCAGCAGAGAGGCTACACCAACTGCCGCCACTATACTGATGATGGATGGAGCGGCGGCAATTTCGAGCGTCCGGCATGGAAACAGCTGGTGGCGGACATTGAAGCAGGCAAGGTGGCCCATGTCATTGTCAAGGATATGAGCCGGGCGGGGCGTGACTATCTGCAAACCGGCTTTTACACAGAGGTATTCTTCCGGCAGCATGGCGTCCACTTTGTTGCCATTGCCAACGGCGTGGACAGTGATGACCAGAACAGCAACGAGTTTGCGCCCTTCCTCAACATCATGAACGAGTGGTATCTGCGCGACCTGAGCCGCAAGCAGAAAACCGCCATTCGGGTCAAGGGGGAATCCGGCAAGCCAACCACCAACTGTGCCATCTACGGCTATAAGAAAGACCCGGAGAACAAATACCACTGGCTGATCGACGAGGAAGCGGCTGCCGTGGTGCGGCGTATCTTCCAGCTGACCATTGAGGGCAAAGGCCCCTACGACATCGCCCGCATCCTGTTTGATGACAAGATCAACACGCCTGCGGTCTACTTCGGCAAACAGAATAAGGGCATCTGGAAAAGCAAGGAGGAGTTCCCCAACCCCTATAACTGGAGCGGCTACATCGTTGGGCAGATTCTCTCCAAGCCGGAGTATATGGGGCATACGGTGAATTTCCGTTCCCACAAGCAGTCCTATAAGGATAAAAACGCCGTGATGAATCCCAAGGAAGATTGGCTGATCTTCGAGAACACCCATGAAGCCATCGTGGATGCAGAAACATGGGAGCTGGCACAGAAGCTGCGGAAAACACCACGGCGGCATGATACGCTGGGCGAGGCCAATCCGCTGACGGGGCTTGTATTCTGCGCGGACTGCGGTGCAAAGATGATGAACCATCGCTCAAGAGGCGGCACGGAGAATAATCCTTATCCGTCGGACTTTTACGATTGTTCCACCTATACGCTGGCACATCAGAAGCGCACCCATGCTTGCAGCGGACACTATATCCGCAGCAAGGTGCTGCGGGAGCTGATTCTGGAAACCATCCGGGCAGCCAGCACCTTTGCCATCTCCGACCGGGACGCCTTTCTGGAGAAGGTGCGCTCTGCCTCCCAACTGCGGCAGGCAGAAGCGGCCAAGGAAACCAAGCGGAGGCTGAACAAGGAGAAAAAGCGGATTTCCGAACTGGATACCATCATCAAGAA
>NZ_JAJEPW010000115.1:0-4362 GCF_020687045.1 Brotocaccenecus cirricatena | reverse complement strand
CGCAGCCGGGCGGCTGCGCCCTTCGTATATTCATGCATATTCATAAGGGTGATTAATGACAGGCAGAAGGAAAAATCAAGGGATATTCGGATTGTTTTTTACACTAAAGGGTTATATAATGGTGAGAAATTTTCCGGAAAATTTCGAGGACGCCGTGAGTATCCGGCATTTTTTTGGAGCACGCGGCCAGGCGCTCCTGCCAGGACCGGGGGACATGCGTCCCGGCGGGCAAAACGGACCGTGTGAATGTTTATCCAGGAGGAAAGATATGAGAGAAAACACATCCGTACACCGGCTTCTCCGGCGGGCGCTGTCCCTGTGCCTGGCGGTGGTGCTGACGGTGTCGCTGTGCGTCCCGGCGCTGGCGGCCAACGGAGACCAGGAGAACGGCGGCGTGGTGGGCGTTGCCCCCGACGCCCAGATCTTCTCCATGCAGGTGTTCGGCTGTATCTGACCTACACCGCCCAGGATTCCTCCGGCTTCCTGATCGGCGAGGACGATGTGGAAGCCGAAATCCACACCCAGGAGATCTCTCTGGATTCCTTCGACGAAAACGGGCAGCTGCGGATGAGCTTCCCCTTCGCCTATAAGGACGCTGTGTATGTGGACGACGAGACCGGCGACATCTACGATTACAGCGCCTGGTGCCAGATCGTCCGGGTCCGGGCCTATGACGCTGCCGGACACGTCACCACCTGCAACGCCCTGCTGTATGACACGGTGTATGGCCAGAAGATGTATGAGGAAAGCGGATTCAAGGATGCCCGGTATTCCGACGGCACCATCCGGGGCGATATCCTGGCCCTGGATCCCCTGTGGGACGAAAAGACAGCAACGATGCTCGGTGCCAGCTTCTTCATCACCGACGATATGCTGGATGAAAACGGCAACCTCCACGTCCGGGCCACCCTGGCCCGGGACGCGAACCCTGTGATTTATAACGGCGTCCGGTATCTGCCCCAGGAGGGCAGCCGCCAGGTGGAGTTTGACATTGCCATCCGCCAGGGCGTGAACCTGACCTACGTCAAGACCCTCAGCTCGGCCTTTGCCGAAAACGACTTCGGGACCGTGTATAAGCTGTATCTGTACTATCTGCCGGATACGGAGCCTTCTTCCCTGCGGTTTGACGACGAGCGCATCGCCGACGGCGCGGTGATCTACACCAACGAGGACGCGTTTACCGTCAGCGGCGACATCACCTCCCTGTACGGCAACGTGGGCCTGAAGATCAACGGCAATCAGCTGCTGTATCCCTCCGGGGACCTGAACGTGCTGGCCGAGCCCATCACCCAGGTGTTCTTCTATGGCGCGCAGCTGCAGGAGGGCGAGAACGTAGTGACGGTGGAGTTCACCGACGAGGCCACCGGCGCCGCCACCACCGTGGCCTTCACCGTGGTGAAGGATACCGCGGCCCCCGAGGCTCCCGTCATTGCCCAGGGCGGCGACGGAAAGGTGACCCTGACCGCCGCCGAGGAGGACGTGACCCTGTACTACAGCTATGACGGCACGGAGTGGGTGCTGTATACCGGCCCCTTCGCCCCCACCGCCACGCCGGTGTATGCCAAGGCCGTGGACCGGGCGGGCAACGAAAGCGCTGTCAGCCGGCTGGCGGTGCAGGTGACCGCCTCCCAGCCGGTGCAGACCGGCGACGCCGCCCCCGTGGCGGTGTACACCGCCCTGCTGCTGACGGCGGCGGCTGCCCTGGCGGCGGCCCCGGTGCTGCGCCGCAGACGGGTGAAATAAGCCCATACGCTTCCTTCCTATAACGGGAAATCCCCCGGCCGGAGCCGGGGGATTTCCCGCAAGACTGCCCCAAAAGGGCCCTGCCCTTTTGGGGCAGTCAAAAGCGTGCTGCGGCAGACTGCCGCAGCACGCTTTTGCTATACCCATTCGGTTACTCTGTGATGATCTTCTCCGGCTGCTTCAGGTCCCGGTCGATCTGCTTGCGATAGCGGTCCTCCTCGCTGAACACGCAGCCGCAATATTTCTGCATATAAAATCCCCGCTCCCGGGCCTCCTGCTGGCCAGCCCGGAACCCGGGCCGGAAATCCCGGTACAGAAACGCCACGCCGTAGGCTTCGGCCGCCTCCTCCGCCGTCTGCCGCAGCAGCTCATGGTTCTGGTAGGGGCTGACGAACAGGGTGCTGGTGAAGCTGCCGTATCCGTGCTCTGCCGCATACCGGGCGGTCTCCCACAGGCGGATGTGATAGCAGCGGCCGCACCGGTGGTCGATGTCGCCGCACACCGCCCGGCAGAAGTCCCGCAGGCCATAGTCCTCCCGGACGATGAGCTTCATGCCGATGGCGGGGGCATAGGCCATCAGCGTGTCCCGCCGGGCCTTGTACTCCTGATAGGGGTGGATATTGGGGTTGTACCAGAAGCTCACCGGTTCGATGCCCTCCTCCCGCAGCTGCCGGATGCAGGACACGGAGCACGGTGCGCAGCAGGTGTGCATCAATGTTTCCATGGCTTACTCCTTACGCTTTTTCAGCATCCCCCGCAGCTTCTCCAGAGGCCGGGGCAAGGGGGCGGCGGACAGGAAGCGGTTGCGCACCTGCTGGAAGGGCTGCTGGGCAAAGGCGGCGAAAAAGTCCTCCCGCTGGACGGAGGGGGCCGTGGGGGCCGCCAGCGCCCCGTTGCAGGCCACCGCCTGCTCCAGCGTCAGCTTCTCCCGCTTCAGGGGCAGGGTGTCGAAATAGTGGGCGCCCTTGGCGCTGTTCACCAGCAGCAGAGAGATGCTGTACCGGGGCACCTCCGGGTGAAAGTCCCGGGGCGGCTGATACATACCCAGGGTCAGGTCCGCCGGGCGGTCGGTGCTGGCATAGGGACACCGGTGGCACACCGGCCGCAGAAACAGCCGCTGCCGCAGGCCCCGGCCGAAGTCGGACTTGCCGAAGGGGGCGTCATACTGGGCCCCGCCGTCGAAGCGCACATGGAACCGCCGCTCCTTTTCCCCCGGCAGCTTGCCGCAGAAGCTCACGGCCACCGGCGGCTGCCGCTTGATATAGGCCATGGACCGCACCAGCTGGCTCCACACCCCCGGGGACGACACCCCGCTGCACACCACGTCGCAGGTCAGCAGCCGCTCCGGGTGCTCCCCCAGGAAGTGGTAAAGTCCGTCCACCTGACAAGGGGTGCCGGAAAACAGCACCCGCCGCCCCTGGTCCAGATAGTGCCGCACCCGGCGGAAGCTGTCGCCCAGGTCGCTCTGCACCGGCTTTGCCCCCCGGATCCGGGGCAGCTCCGCCTTGTCCTTCACGGCGATGTGCCGCACCTGCAGCTCCTCATCCAGGGCCGCGCCGAACACCACGCCGCCCTCGTCCAGGATGTACTCCGCCAGCAGGGAGAACACCCCGCCTGCGGTGGAGGCCTGCCGCACGGCGGCGTCCGGGTTCCAGGCGGCGAACACCGCCGGTTCCGGCCGGGGCTCCCGCTGCTTGCGCACCGGGCAGATATGGGCGCAGTGGCCGCACTGGATGCAGGCGTCGGTGACGGTGGGGTACAGGAAGCCCTCCCGGTCCGGCAGCATATGAATGGCCCCCTTGGGGCAGCCGCTGGCGCAGGCGCCGCAGCCGGTGCAGCTGCCGCGCTCCGGCAGCGGGGAAGCGGGATGATTCGTCACGTCCTCATCTCCTTTTCGCTCTTTTTGGCCATTTTACCACATAGGGCAGGAAAACACAAGAGCCGCGCTGCCGCCGGACCTCCGCTTGTGCGGTCTTGCCAGTGCCGGAGTGAAGTCCTCCCGGCGCTTTTTCCACCGGTGTAGGTTTGTCAAACATATTGGACAGCGAACTCATTAGGCGAGAGCCAGCGGAGGGGTCTCATGGGCAAGTTGTTGGCTCGGCGGTTATGGACGGCAAGCTGCTTGGCAAAGTCGTCGAGTGAATAGAACGAATGGCAGGAATAGAAGCGTTTCTGATCCTCACGATGGCTGCGCTCCACCTTGCCGTTGTGGCGCGGCGTGTAGGGCCGGATCAGTTTGTGACGGATGCCCAGCTCGGTGGCAGTTTTCTCGAACAGTGTGGGCAGATCGCGCTTGCTGTTGGAGAAACGGTTGGTAAACTCGAAACCGTTGTCCGTCTGGACACACTCCACTTCTATGCCTCTGCGGGCGTACCACGCCCGCAGCTTGCGCAGGAAGTCCGCCGAGGAATAGGTGGACTGCTCCGGGTAGGCCGCCAGGAAACGCAGCCTCGTGAACTCGTCGATGGCGGTGTACTGGAACAGGCGCAGCTCCGGATCTGCGATACAGCGGCGGGGGACGACCTTGACATCTACCTGCACGCGCTGGCCGGGATAGGTCATCTGCTCGTAAGGCTTTGGCTTGTACGGATTTTTGGGCTTTTCGGCCGGAAACAGGCC
>NZ_JAJEPW010000114.1:0-4764 GCF_020687045.1 Brotocaccenecus cirricatena | reverse complement strand
GAGCGCGCTCTGACTTATAAAATAAGTCGGAGCAAGCGATACAGAAGATTACTCCGACATAGTGCCGGCGGCGACACGGAATCGATACGGCAAAAGAAAGAAAAAAACCCAAATCGAAGCCCAGCGCAGCGGGTTCGATTTGGAAAGGAGGAGCAGCGGCGTGAGCGCGCTCTGACTTATGAAATAAGTCGGAGCAAGCGATATAGAGCTTGCTCCGACGTGGTGCCGGTGGTGGGACTCGAACCCACACGGAGTCGCCCCCGGCGGATTTTGAATCCGCTACGTCTACCATTCCATCACACCGGCATGTGACCCGAGTATTATACCGTATTTTCATTCCAAATGCAAGACAAAAATTGCGGCCCGCCGGGGGCCGCAATTTGGCTTGTCAGAACGGACTTACTGCTTCACCCACTGGACGGGCAGCTCCACATGGAGGTCGTCCAGATTATCAAAGAGCTCATAGCTGCCGCCGGTCCACTGCATGGTGCCGCCGGACAGGGTGTATTCGGCGCAGCTGTCGTCGCTGAAGGTGTCTGCCTTATCGCTGAGGTACAGCTTGCCCTTGGCTGCCCGGAAATAGCCGGACTCATTTTCATCCGCCAGGCCGTCCATCATCTGGTCCACGTCTATCGAGGCGTCCATCATCTGCTGCACATATTCCTCCACGGTGACGCCCTCGGCCGCCATGGCCTCGTCAATGTCGGCCCGGTTCATGCCCTGATCCTCCAGCTGCTGATAGATCATCTCCACCGCCGCAGGGATCAGCGCGTCAATGTAGGTCTGGAGGGAGGTTTTCAGGGCGTCCCGATCCACGTTCAGCGTATAGGTGCCGTCCTCGTTCAGCTTCAGCACAAACACCATCTCCATGGTGGCGTCCGTGGACAGGTCCATCCCGGCCCCCTGGTTGACGCCCTCCTGGAACATCTCCGTCATGTCGCAGTTCCATTTCCAGGTGCCCGCCACTTTGGCGTTGTCGTCGCCGCTGCACGCCGTCAGGCTCAGGGCCATCATCAGCGTCAGCAGCACAGCAATGATGCGTTTCATACTCTTTCTCCTTTATTCATCTTTCTTCCTGGCCGTTCAGACCATGTCCAGTTTACACAATTTTAACTGTTATGTCAATCATAATTTTCCTGTTTTCCATTAAAATCAAAAAAACCGGGGGAGAACGGCCTTCTATTGGAAGAATCTGCCGGAAAAGCCAAATTACCTATTGACTTGGTAGTTAATTTCGGTTATACTCCAATTACAAACCAAACCGATAGGTAATTCAAGCCTGAAACAGGGAGGAATATACAAATGACTGTTTACGCAGATAACGCGGCCACCACCAGGATGAGCCGGACGGCCCTGGACGCCATGCTCCCCGCCATGGAGGAGAACTACGGCAACCCCTCCAGCCTGCACAGCGTGGGCCAGCGGGCGGCGGAGCTGCTGATGAAGAGCCGCGAGACCGTGGCCCGGTGCCTGAACTGCCAGCCCCGGGAGATCATCTTCACCTCCGGCGGCAGCGAGGCCGACAACCAGGCTCTGCTTTCCGCCGCCGCCATCGGCCGCCGCAAGGGCAAGATGCACATCATCTCCACCGCCTTCGAGCATCACGCCATTCTCCACACCCTGAAAAAGCTGGAGAAGGAGGGCTTTGAGGTGGAGCTGCTGCCGGTTCATGAAAACGGCATGGTCTCCGCTCAGCAGGTGGCGGACGCCATCCGGGAGGACACCTGCCTGGTGACGGTCATGTACGCCAACAACGAGATCGGCAGTATCCTGCCCATTGAGGAGATCGGCGCCGTGTGCCGGGAGAAGGGCGTGCTGTTCCATACCGACGCCGTGCAGGCGGCGGGCCACCTGCCCATCGATGTCCAGGCCCAGCACATCGATATGCTGAGCCTGTCCGGCCATAAGTTCCACGGCCCCAAGGGCGTGGGTGCGCTGTACGTCCGGGGCGGTATCCCTCTGGTGAACGTCATCGAGGGCGGCGCCCAGGAGCGGGGCAAGCGGGCTGGAACGGAGAATGTCCCCGGCATTGCCGGTATGGCGGCGGCACTGGAGGAGGCCTGCGCCCATATGGAGGAGAACCGGGTGAAGGTCACGGCTCTGCGGGACAAGCTTATTGCGGGCCTGTCCCGGATCCCCCACAGCGCCGTCAACGGCGACCTGGAGCACCGGCTGCCCGGCAATGTGAACTTCTGCTTCGAGGGCATTGAGGGCGAGTCCCTGCTGCTGCTTCTGGATGCGGCGGGCATCTGTGCGTCCTCCGGCTCGGCGTGCACCTCCGGGTCTCTGGATCCCAGCCATGTGCTGCTGGCCATCGGCCGGCCCCACGAGGTGGCCCACGGCTCCCTGCGGCTGAGTCTGTGCGAGTGGAACACCCAGGAGGAGGTGGACCACATCCTGCGGGAGGTCCCCCGGGTGGTGGAGTACCTGCGGTCCATGTCCCCGGTGTGGAAGGACCTGGAATCCGGTAAGAAAGCATTCATGCTGTGACAACGAAAGGAGCGTTTTGAATATGGCACTGTACAGCGATATCGTGATGGATCATTTCATGCACCCCCGCAACGTGGGTGAGATCGAGAACCCCGACGGCGTGGGCCAGGTAGGCAACGCCAAGTGCGGCGACATTATGAAGATGTACCTGAAAATCCGGGACAACGTCATCCAGGACGTGAAGTTCGAGACCTTCGGCTGCGGCAGCGCCATCGCCTCGTCCTCCATGGCCACCGAGATGATCAAGGGCAAGACCATCGACCAGGCCCTGGCCGTTACCAACCGCCAGGTGGTGGACGCCCTGGGCGGCCTGCCCGCCCACAAGCTCCACTGCTCCGTGCTGGCGGAGGAGTCCATCAAGTCCGCCATCAAGGACTACTATGACCGCCACGGCATCGCGTATGACCACAGCAGGTTCCCGGAGGACTGCGGCTCCTGCGAAAGCTGCCGGATGGTGTAACATGGTCATTTCCAGCAAGGGCCGCTATGCCCTGCGGGTGATGGTGGACCTGGCGGAGCACGGCGGCGACGGCTACGTCTCCATGCGGGACGTGGCCCGGCGTCAGGAGATTTCCGACAAATACGCCGGCCAGATCATGATCCTGCTGAGCCGGGCGGGACTGGTGGACGGCGTCACCGGCAAGGGCGGCGGCTATCGCCTGACCCGCCAGCCGCAGGAGTACCCCCTGGGGGAGATTCTCCGCCTGACGGAGGGCTCCCTGGCCCCGGTGGCCTGCCTGGAGGAGGGGGCCCACCCCTGTGACCGGGCGGCCCGCTGCCGGACCCTGCCGGTGTGGAACCGCCTGGGCCAGCTCATCGGCGACTATCTGGACAGCGTGACCCTGCGGGACCTTCTGAAAACCGACGAATAACCCCCGCGCCGGACCTTTGGCTTGCCAAAGGTCCGGCGCGTATGCTATACTGGATAAAAATCCCGCCGCAACCTGAGGTTTCCTGCCGTTTTCCGGGGAAATGCCCCGGCGCAACCTGAGGTTGGTGGATTTCATCTCCGGCGGGGCGTACAATGGGACCACACAGACGGGGCATCCCCCGAAAAAAGGAGGCACGCGCCATGTTCGACAGCTTTTTCTCCGGCGACGGATTCATTTCCATCTTCTTCCTGCTTTTCATCGTGGCCTTTGTGGCGATCCTGGGCATGATCCTGGTGACGTTCGTCCGGGAGCTGTCCCAGCGGAACAGGAACAACCACTCCCCCCGGCTGACGGTGGAGGCCACAGTGGTGGCCAAGCGCCAGAGCTTCTCCTCCCGCCGCAGCGGCGATGAGCTGCACACCACCACCTCCACCCGGTATTTCGCCACCTTCCAGGTGGAAAGCGGCGACCGCATGGAGCTGCAGATGAACGGCCAGGACTACGGTATGCTGGTGGAGGGGGACCGGGGCCGCCTGACCTTCCAGGGGACCCGGTATCTGGACTTTCAGCGGATGTGATATAAAGGAGGACACGCCATGGCAACGATACACTGCAAGGCCTGCGGAAAGAGCTATAACTACGAGAAAAACGGCTGCTGCCCGGAGTGCGGGGCCTATAACCGCCCGCCCCGGCGGGAGCAGGTGTATGCCGACGGCACCGTCCACCATCTGGACGGCTCCTCCCGCCGCCCGGTGCCCAATGGGGACAAGGTCTGCTACGAGCGGAAGGAGAACCACCAGAAGAAGGTCTGCTTCGAGGACCAGGCCCGCCAGGTCCGGGAAAAGCTGAATAACCTCAGCGGCCCGGCCCGTCAGGTGAGCCTGGTGGGGGTGCTGGTGGCGGGGCTGATCATCCTGTCCCTGGTCAGCTCCATCGTCTCCAGCTGCCAGGCCCGCCACACGGATTATCCCGTCGACCCGGTCATCCCCGCCACCCAGGAACCGGCGGTGGCCCAGGAATGGCTGTACTGGGATACCTGGCAGGGAGGCCGGGTGGGCCTGTTGGGCGCGTCCTATGAGGACGGCGTCCTTCAGGTGGAGCTGGAGATCCAACGGGACCCCGGGGACGTGCTGCTGGACGACCTCCAGCTTTACTGCGTGGACGAGGATGGCCAGGAGCTGACCCTGCCGCCCTTCAAGGGCAGCTGCCGGGAACGGTACTGGACCCTGCATTTTGACCTGTCCGCCGACTGGTACGACAACCTTCAGTATGTGGAGCTGCGGCTGCTGAATCCGGACGGGACCCAGGATGGTTTTCTCCTTCTGTTGTACATGGGCGACGGCGCTCTGGCAGGCTGAAGGGGGGAGTGGTTGTTCCTGTTCCGCTGGGACAGCTCCCGGAC
>NZ_JAJEPW010000113.1:0-5006 GCF_020687045.1 Brotocaccenecus cirricatena | reverse complement strand
TATCAACACAGCGTTTCCGCTGAGCTAATCATTTTACAGAGCTATTTTCCATAGCTTCATAAACTCTGCTCAAACACCGGGTAATTGACTAAACCCCAGCGTCCGAGCTTTTCAGTTGCACATCTTCATGTGCTCCCGTCTGGTGCTTTGTTCGTTCATTGTTTAATTTACAAGATACACGCTCCGCATCCGCGGAACAGATTCATTATACCGCGGATCATCCGCTTTGTCAAGGCTTTTTTGAACTTTTTTAAGGTTTTTCGGAAGCCTCAACGCCGCGTCACACACAGCTTTGATAGAATACCAGACCTGGCAGGAAATGTCAACCCCCTTTTTGCAAAAAACCTAAAATTTTTGAATATCTCCTATCAGGTGACAAAATGGCCGCCGTATGCTATACTATGGAGACGACCTTATCTATAAAGGAGGAGCTTCCTCTTGCACATTCTCGAGATGCAGGCCGCCTATGGGCGGCTGCGGGGCGACAGTCTCCGGCTGGAGCCGGGGCTGAACCTGATCTATGCCCCCAACGAATCCGGCAAGTCCACCTGGTGCAGCTTCATCCGCACCATGCTGTACGGCCTGCCCACCCGCCAGAGCGGTCCCCTGGCAGACAAGAACCGCTTCGCCCCCTGGACCGGGGAGGCCATGCAGGGGCGGATGGACCTGGAAACCGGCGGCCAGCGCTGGACGGTGCTGCGGGACACCCGCCGCGCCAGCGCCCCCATGCAGAATTTCGCCTGCACCTATACCGGCACGGCCCAGCCGGTGCCGGAGGTAAACGGCCAGAACCTGGGAGAGACTCTGCTGGGCGTACCCCGGGAGGTATTCCAGCGCAGCGCCTTCATCGGCCAGAGCGGCCTGGCCGTCAGCCAGGACCCGGAGCTGGAGCGCCGGATCGCCGCCCTGCTGTCCACGGGACAGGAGGACGTGTCCTATTCCGAAAGCTATGACCGGCTGAAAAAGCAGCTGAACCGCCGCCGCCACAACAAGACCGGGCTGATCCCCCAGCTGGAGCAGGAGCAGGCCCGGCTGGACGACGCCCTGCGCCGTCAGGCGGAGCTTACCGCCCAGCTGGAAAACGCCCGGGAACAGCAGTGCACCGCCCAGACCCGGGTAGAGGAGCTGGAGCAGCGCCGGGCCCAATGGGAGGCCCTGGAAAAGCAGGAGGCCCTGCGGCAGTGGCGGGAGACCCAGGAGGACCTGACCCGCCGCCGCCAGCAGCTGACGGCCCTGCAGCAGCTGGACGGCGATCTGCCGGACCGGGACACCCTGGCCCGGATGCAGGCTCAGCTGGAACTGCTGGATCAAGCCGGGGGGACCCTGACCCAGGCCCGGCGCATCGCTCAGCAGCGGCAGACGGAAGCCCGGGAGGCTCAGGAAGCCTGGTCGGCTCACCCGCTGTACCCCAACAACGAAAACCAACTGCGGCAGCAGGCGGAGGCCATGACGGCTCCCGCCGGGCCGGGGAAGGCCCTGCCCATCGCCGCCGGGGTGCTGCTGTGCGCCGCCGCTGCGGCGTTGGCCCTGTTGCCGGCTCCGGCGAAGCTCATCGCCGCCGCCATAGGCGCAGCCGCCGCCGTGGGGCTGTTCCTATACTATATGGTATCCCGCCGCCGGGCCGCCGCTGCCGCCCAGACGGTGCAGACCCGGAAGACGGCGCTGCAGCGGCAGGCGGAGGAGTATCTGCGTCTGCGGGAGGACGCCCGGCAGGCGGAGGATGCCGCCCGGACGGCCGCGGCCTCTGCCGAGGGTCTCACCCAGCAGCTGCAAGGGCAGCTGGTGACCCTGCTGGCCCAGGTGCAGCCCTTCTGGCCCGAGGCCAACGGCGCGGACGGCGTTCGCGTGGCCCTGACCGCCGCCCTCCGGCGCCGGGAAGCACTGGACGGCGCCGCCCTCCAGGTGCAGAAGGCCCAGATTCGGTGCGATGCCATGTCCCGGCACCTGCCCCAGCCGCCGCTGCCGGACCCGGAGGAGACCCTGCCCCGGCCGGTGCTGTCCCGGGAGCAGATAGACGCCGCCCTGCCCCAGGTCCGGAATCAGCTGCGGGAAGCCCGCTCCCGGGTGGACAGCCTTACCGGCCAGCTGCGGACCATGGACAGTCCCGAGAGCCTACAGGCCCAGCGGGACCAGTGCACCCGGCGGCTGGAGGCCCTCCAGGCGGAGTACGACGCCATCGCCCTGGCCATGGAGGCCCTGACCCAGGCCAACACCGTCCTGCAAACCCGGTTTTCCCCGGCCCTGGGGGCGGAAACGGCCCGGATTTTCTCCGCCATCACCGGCGGCCGGTACGACAAGGTGCTGCTGGACCGGAACCTGTCCCTCAGCGCCCAGCCCGCCGGGGACGCCATGCCCCGGGCCCTATCCCTGCTGAGCCAGGGGGCGGGAGATCAGCTGTACCTGGCGGTGCGGCTGGCCATCTGCCGGATGGTGCTGCCCCGGGATAAGGCCGTGCCCCTGATCCTGGACGATGCCCTGGCCAACTTTGACGACCAGCGGCTGGCCGCCGCCCTGGACTGGCTGCTGGAGGAGAGCCGCAGCCGCCAGATCCTGCTGTTCACCTGCCACCGGCGGGAGGGTGACTATCTCCGGGACCGCGCCCACGTTATATCCCTGAATTGAGGTGTTTTATGTTTCTGCCCCTGAATAGCTTTGAGAATATCTGCGTATGCTTCCTGCTGATGATCATCTACAGCACCGCCGGATGGATAGGCGAGATGATCTATCACTCCATCGTCATCAAGCATTTAAGCGAAAAACGCGGATTTCTCAACGGATTTCTCTGCCCCATCTATGGACACGGCGCGCTTTTGGTGTTATATGTATTAAATGGCGGGCTGAAGAATCCCCTTCTGACCTTCCTGGCCGGTATGGTGCTGACCACGGCCCTGGAATATTTCACCAGCTGGATGATGGAGGCCATTTTCCACATGCGCTGGTGGGACTATTCCAACTGCAAGTACCAGCTCAACGGACGCATCTGCCTGACCAACTGCATTTTCTTCGGCCTGGGCTGCGTGCTGCTGTGCCATGTGGTGAACCCGCCGGTGCTGCGGTGGCTGATGGGCATCGGACCGGAGTACACTGTGCCTGTGGCGTCCTTCATCTTCGGCCTGTATATCATGGACAACGTTCTGTCCATCTGCAGCGCCTTCCAGCTGTCCCACCGGCTGGACAAGCTGCAGAAGATCCAGCAGGAGATCCGCCAGCACCTGGACGAAAAGGCCCAGCTGTACGGCAATCGGGTGGAGGAGCTTACCGGCCGCCTGATGAACGGCCTGGAGAAGGCCAGCGACGAATATCTGCAGGAGCGGGTGCTGCGCCTGGCCCAGCTGCGCAGCGGTGCGGATATGTTTGAGCGCCGTCTGCTGCGCTCCCACCCCAACCTGCGCTCCAAGCGCCACGGCAGCAAGCTCATCGACGTGCTGCGGCAGAAGAAGGACGGCGTCGTCAAGAAATAATTTCTACAACATAATTATAAAGGAGAATTGATTATGAGCGATTGTACCCACGATTGCAGCAGCTGCGGTGAAAGCTGCGCGGAGCGCCAGGGGGGCAGCCCCTTCCAGATCAAGCCCCTGCGGGAGGGCTGCCGGGTCGGCAAGGTTTACGGCGTGGTATCCGGCAAGGGCGGCGTCGGCAAGTCCATGGTCACCAGCCAGCTGGCCGTCACCATGCAGCGCCGGGGCCACAATGTGGCGGTGCTGGACGCCGATATCACCGGCCCCTCCATCCCCAAGGCCTTCGGTATCCATGGCCGGGCCGTGGCCACCGAGGATGCCATTCTGCCGGTCATCACCGGCACCGGCATCCAGCTGATGAGCGTGAACCTGCTGCTGGAGCACGAGACTGACCCCGTCATCTGGCGCGGCCCCGTCATCGGCGGCGTGGTCCAGCAGTTCTGGGGGGACGTGCTGTGGCAGGACGTGGACTATATGTTCGTGGATATGCCTCCCGGAACCGGCGACGTAGCCCTGAACGTGTTCCAGACTCTGCCGGTGGATGGCGTCATCATCGTGGCCAGCCCCCAGGAGCTGGTGAGCATGGTGGTGCAGAAGGCCGTGAAAATGGCCCAGATGATGAACATCCCCATTGTGGGCCTGGTGGAGAACATGAGCTATATCACCTGTCCCGACTGCGGCAAAAAGCTCTATCCCTTCGGCGAGGGCAAGACCCAGCAGGCCGCTGAGGAATACGGTCTGCCCCTGCTGGCCAGGATGCCCATCGACCCGGAGCTGGCCCACCTGGTGGACCTGGGCCGCATCGAGGATTTCCAGGGCAATTGGCTGGACGCCGTGGCCGACAAGCTGTAACTCCATTGGGGAGGGGGCTTCGCCCCTCCCCCTTTTTCGCGCCCGTCCCCTGTAGGGGGCGGCGTCCCCGACGCCCCGCCAATGATCCGTTCCCTGTCCGCGGACAAGGAATCTCTGCCCCCCACGAATAAAGCAAGCCCCGGGTGTGGCCCGGGGCTTGCGTTATTCGTTCTGTCAGCGACGGTCACGATAGACGGGACACTTCTTGTATTCCTCGCCGTAGTCGGGGTTGCAGGTGTACTTCACCTGGGGGTCGTTGGTGGCAAACCGCTTGCCGCACAGCTTGCAGACATACTCGTCGTTGTCATAGCTGCTGAGAAACCCCTTGCTGATGTAGTCCAGATAGTAACAGCGCGCCATGATCATTCCTCCTTGATTAGAAATATGTTTTTGGCTTCAGCCGCAAAAGAACATGATCGGAGGTGTAGTAAAAAAGAAAAAAGATTTCCCCGTCAGAATGGGCATGCTGCTCACTTCGGCGTACCGCCTCATCCGAAACATCGTATTCTCCGCCCAATACCCGATTAATGGCATTTCCCAAAGCGACCTGCGGGCGCAAAAGAAGCTCATAGTCTCCGTAATGTAGCATGCAGTTGTATACGCGCTGGAGGGTCGTCACTCGGTTTGCAATGAAGTCATATGTCCGGGTGACGCCGTTGGTGCGGCCAGTGACACGGTCATCGTAGACAACGA